>NZ_DASTAT010000095.1 GCF_035712445.1 Oligoflexus sp.
CGAACATATAGTCCTCCTGCAGGGCGATAATACGCTGCATCGCTTTCTCGACGAAGACGCCTTGTCCCAGCGCGGCGACGCTATCAAGGTTGCGATTGATGTAAGCGGCGAGGTTGAAGCCATACCAGAAAAGCGCGGGAACGTCATCGCGCGAAAGGGCGTCGAAGCAGTTGTTCACCTCAGTGGCCACTTTTATCGACTTTTCACAGGCCTTTTCCGACAGGCGTAAGGCTTTCTCACCATAGGCTATGCCGCGGCCCAGAAGACGATTCACCCGGACGCGCACAAGGTCTTCCTGCTGAAGATCGGGTTCATCCAGCAAGGGGTCGATGAAACCGAAGGTGTAACTTCCATACATTTGAGAGAGGAGGGTGAGCAGCGTGATGTTTTCCGGATCACTTTCCAGCATCGCTTCCAGCAACTTGATGTTCGCTGGCATGGATTGCTTGACCAGTTCCAGATCATCGTCGCGCTCGAAGGCTGGAACGCCTGCCTGGACAACGTCCGTGACCTCACGAATCGCCATGGTTCGGACCGAACATTGGCAAAGGAGGACTGCAAAAAGCGCGACTATCGAGAAATTCGCCATACGCATGTTCATACCCGTGCACCTCAACCAGAAGTGAGACCGTGTCTCTGACCAAAGGAATTGTCAATTATATTAACGGAAAAGGTGCGGCCTCGCAGCCGGAAATGGGGCAGGGCCAAAAAAAAGAGAGCCCTTAAGTGGGCTCCCCTGTGAGATACGAGAAATTCGATGGGATCAAGAGAGGACTTTGAACGGATAATGTCCGCCTGATTAAACAGGGGTCGATTGTTTGAAGGACGCCTTGTAGCGCTCCAAAGAACCGGTCACAACCCGATCGAAGGCATCATAGAGTTCCTGCTGCAGACGCTGCACGTCGCGCGGGCCCGTAGGTTCGCGGTTCAGGTTCTTGAGCAAAGCCGATGGCGTTTGCTGGAACGTCTTGCGGAAGAAGCGCGAGAAGTGCTGTGGACTGTTGAAACCGCAGAGGGTCAACACATCCATCAAGGGAAGACCAAGGTCCATTTCAATGACGTCCTTGGCCAGGTGAGCCCGGAACGACCACAGCCAACGCATGGGCGCTTGCTTGTAGTGCTTATGAAAGAGACGGGTCAGTGCGAATTTGGAAATTTTGACCGCATCGGACATGTTTTCCAAAGTCATGTCCTCACCAATGTTGGCTATGATATAGCGATCCAGGATTTCCATGAGTCGCGGGGCGTTCTCTTCACGCAACTCAGCTTGGGATGCGGGTGTGGTCAAGGTTTCGGCGTACAGCATAGGTCGGCTCCACTGAGTAAGTTTGCCCGGGATCGGGCAGGTGAGTCACTTTATACATACGTCAGATTTCCCAGTCAAGTACTTTTGGTAAAAAATAAAAAACCAATGATTTCAGCCATCTTATCCCTTACCGCAAGCCCAGACTTGCCGGTCTTGAAAAGTGCATGCTAGATAGGCAGGCACTGGAGTCAGACCGAGGTGAATGTCATGAAGCAATTGGTAATCAAGGCCTGCGCAATCATCGCGTTAGCCAACGCAAACACCGGACGGGCTGCTGCTGTTGATGATGGTTCTTCTGTGATGCTGGAGTTGGGTTCGCAGCGTATAACGTCGCAATCTGTGATTCGTGTTAAGGTTTTCCCCCATGACAGGGCTTATCCCCCCCATGGGCTGGATAGCGTCCGGGATCAGATTACGATCCGCGCCGAGCGTCCATGTTCTATATATAACGCCAGCCCCGACCGGGCTGTCGCTCAGGGCGCTGCAACCGCCAAAGAGCCTGTTATTGCTCTGAATGCGGCTGAAATGCAGCACCCCGTCATGGTCCATTGCCCAGGCGGATTCAAGCTGGAGCGCAAGGGCGCCGGCGGAGCCCCGAATTATACCTATGAAGGCCGCCTTTACGTGCGCCCTGTCACAGGCAACTCGGGCGCCCGGGAACTCGAAGCCATCAATTTAATCAATTTTCGCGATTACTTACGGGGCGTTGTCCCGTCGGAAGTCTATCGCGAGTGGGCCATGGAAGCCCTGAAGACCCAGGCTGTGGCGGCCCGCACCTATGCGGTCTATCACCTTGTCTATGCTCGTCGCTTTGAATCGGGGCGTCTTTGGGATGTGGATGACACCATCCAGTTCCAGGCCTATACCGGCACCTCCCTGATTTCTGAGCGCACCGACATCGCCGTGCGTGAGACCGACGGTCAGATCCTGACCTATCATGGCAAAGTTATTCAGGCTTACTATCATGCGGATAGCGGCGGGCAGACCGAGGAAGCCCTGGCCGTCTGGAGTCAGTCCGTGCCCTTCACTGTGGCCCGTCCTGAAGCCAGCGATATGAACCTGAATAAGACCATGTGGGAAAAGAGCTTTTCACTGGCCGCCCTGACCCAGGATTTACATGCATCGGGCAGTCTGGAAGGGGATCGCAGCGTCCGCAATATCGTGGTTCCCATGGTGGGCCGCACGCCGACCGGCCGTGTTCGTTCACTGGCGATCATCGACCAGAAAGGCCGTTACAAACTCATTTCCGTGAACGCTTTCAAACGCACCGTCGCTGGTCTTCCTTCGAATCTTTTCACGATCGAACGCGCCCGCCAGCCAGGACAGTTCGTGGTGAAAGGCCTTGGCAATGGCCACGGCGTCGGCATGAGCCAGATGGGGGCTGCGGCTCTTGCGGCTCAGCGCGCCTGGACCTATAAGCAGATTCTTGATTACTACTATGTGCGCACCACTCTTTGCTCACTCGATGGCGAGAAAAAAGCTCTTCCCGATTGCGGTAAGGAATCGGAAAAATACGCGGCCGATCGCGCGCTGCGTGGACCCGCTACGTGATTGCGCGAAAACAAGCACGGATTCCGTAAAACGGGGTTCCGTGCTTTTGCTTTTCGCCAATGAACTTCATGGGATGAAATTCAATATCCCTGGCCATTTCCTTGCAATGCCTCCCTCAAGCCTTCACGGCTCCACCTTGGTTAGGGGGAAAGCGCATGGCCTGGTATGAATGGAACAAGAGCCTCGATATTCACGTCACGGAAATGAACGACGAGCATAAGGTTCTGATCGACCTTATGAACCGACTCCATGACGAAGCCGCAGCCAGCAAACCCAAAGATATTCTACAGCTGACTTTTCAAGAACTGGTGACCTACACCCGCCGCCACTTCCAGGACGAAGAAAATTACATGTATTCCATCAACTATCCGGGGCTGCCCACGCATAGGCTGATACATGCGAAGCTTCTGACCCAGCTTGATGGGCATTATGAAGCCTTCGTGAACGGTGATGGCACTGTGAGCGTCGCGCTGTTCGATTTTCTGAAGATGTGGCTTAATGCTCATATTCGCGGCATTGATATTCAATACGGAGAGCACGGGCAGAGCGTGCGGAGGACGGCTTAAGCCTGCTGCTGCATGGGGCGGAGCGGCAACTGCAGATCGAACTTGGTGTGCGAGGACGCAGGATCAAGACGCAGATCCCCGCCGTGGCGTTTGGCGATCGAAAGGGAAATGCTGAGGCCCAGGCCGGTTCCCTTGCCCAATTCCTTGGTGGTGAAGAAAGGTTCCATGATCCGATCGGCGAGCGCAGGAGGAATGCCGCTGCCCGAGTCGATCACCGAGAGCGTGAAGCGTTCGGCTTCGCGACGACCTATCAACTGTATCCAGGGGTTTTCCTGCTTATCCACAGCGTCGCAGGCATTGCTCAAAAGATTAAAAAGAACCTGGGAAAGCTCGACTTCGTTGGCGTAAAGCATCACGTCCTCAGGCACATCGACCACGAGTTTGATGCCGGCCCTGCGAATTTTTTCCTCACAAAGTCCCATCACCTCATCAATCAGCTGCCGCACGCGAAATTGCGAGCGTGGTGTGTTGGTGCCATCCCGCGAAAGTTTGCGCAGACTGTTGACGACTTGGGCGATGCGATCGCCGGTGGAAAGAATCTGCTGGGTGCAACGCTGCACCTGGTCCAGATTCTGGCGACCGAGTTCCCGCGACAGCCTTTGCGCCGAGGCCATGATGATGGCCAGCGGATTATTGATTTCATGGGCAATGCCGCCCGCCATTTCCCCAAGACTGGCCAGACGCGCGGATTGAATCGCACTGATGCGCTGCGTTTCCAGTTCGCGTTCTGTGGCCTGCAGGCGCTGGGCGTTCTGTTCGTGATGACGGTCGAGTTCGCTGATCACGATATTCAAACTCGTGACGAGGGAATCCAGCTCATCAGTTTTGGTCGAGCGCCGCTTCAGCTGCAGCGTGTGACCGGAACGGAATCCATTTTTGCGGTAGTATTCCAGATAATGAGCCACATGAACGAGATGCCGGGTCACGTAATTCTGAAAAATGGCGAGAATGATGAGCGATATCAGAAGGGTCTTGATCCCCTGCATGATGAAGATCACCTGAAGTTTTTCCATGAGGCGTTCGATGATGTTGATCTTGGACGCCTTGACGGTCAGGAAGCCCACGATCCGCGGCGGCTCAGGATTCTGCTGCAGATTCAGATTATAGCGCCGGGTGACCTTGGGCTCGGCGATCAAAGTTTCCCACCATGATCCGGGCCCTGGATGCGACGGCCTTTGCATGATGTAGAGCGGCGATCCATCAATATCGCTGACTGTGACTTCGATAAAGTCGCCGGTCGCAACAATCCCGTCCAGAAATTTCCGGATTTGACCGTCATCGAAGCTCCATACCGCGGCGCTCAGTGGGTTCAGCGTCAGACGTTCCAGCTGATTGAAGGCATTTTCGAGAAGTCCCAGTTCGGAGCGGTAGTCGAGGTAAAGGTTGATGCAGGTCAGGACAGTGGTGATAAGCGTCGAAGTCGCTAATATCAGGGATAGTATTCTTCGCGAAAGGGCGTGTGACCCCATAGTACCGATTCCTATCTTGAACCACTCTTTTGTCCGGATGCTCCATTCTTACAGGAACCAATCCGTTCCTACGAACAGTTTTTTTTCGCGTCCTGCGCGCCTTGCAGGCCGTGAGATGCCGCGGCTCATCTTCCGCGCCAATTAAACTGTGCGATAGAATGAAAGGACCAACTCGCACGATCGGATGCCCGGGATGATCCCTGCCCGTTTACGGTCCTTTTTAGAAATGATTTCAGTAGTCTGCCTGAACCTTGCGGTGCTGACTCCGGAGGCTCGTGCGGAACGGATGCTGGACCTGCAATTCTGGGCTCCTGAGACCTCGGCCCTGGCCTTGGGAGGACTCTGGGAGTTTCATGCAGAGACCCTTCTGGAACCGGCGGAAAGGCGGCTGGGATCCGATCTTCTGCTCGAGATCAGTCAGCCCTGGCGGGACTACCGGCCCCTTACGGGCGGCGTCCAGGAGCCTCTGGCCCGTGGCAGCTATGTCCTGCTGGTGAAAGGGTTGACGCCGCGGCCTGACGGCTATGCCGTAAAGCTTGCAAGTCTTCACAGCATGTCGCGGGTCATCGTCGCGCCGAAGTATGCGCCCGGGCGGGCTCAAAGGGTTCAAACGGCGAGTATTTTTACAGTTTTCCCCTTGCTGCGCTATTTTATGGATCAAAAGCTCCAGCTGGTTTTCAAACCGGAGACACGGGATGAAATCTGGATGATCATCGTTCAGCGTTGGCAAGCCGCGCCTAATGCTTGGGGCAGCATCCCGCGTCTGCAGTTTGCCGAAAAAAATCCTTAGCGCAGCAAAAGACAGCCGCGCCGTTCATCCTGAAATTTCGCGAGAGAGGGGAAAAGAGGAAGATTGGATCCGAGCCATTGATAGCTGCTCGTGACCTTCTTCTGCGCGGCATCGACTTTGAAGGCTGCATTCAAGGCAATATCGCGCGTCCATGCATTGCAGTTTTCTTCCGACCTTTCCAAAACGAAGAGGCAGGTGCAAACTTCCTTGGCGCGATAGCCGGTGCCGAGACTGAGAATATCGAGTATGCGCAGATCGGTGTAAGGGTCGGGCCAGAGCACAAGGGCCACGATCGCAAGCTGCGCGATGATGAGGGCGATCCAGCGTTTCATAAAAACCCCTTGGCTTCACGCCAGCTGGCGAGCTGGGCGAAAAAATTATCCTCGGCCCAGAATTCCTCGGTCCGGTCGTTGGCAAAACGGACGACCACCATATTCCAGGCTGGGATAACGTAGAGCCTTTGACCCCAATGACCCATCGCAATCAGAATGTTCACAGGTGCCCGCGAATATGGGGGAGCCTTGCCGCTCAAATCACTGGGAAGATTGATCCAGAAATGACGGCCGGTCTGGTCAGGCCAGGGCACCTTGCCTTTGATGCGATTCAGCACCGCTTCAGTCGGAGCCATCGAGAATTCGACCCAGGAGAGATTCGTGAAACCTGGAATGGTTCCCTTCATCGGCAGAAGAGCCTCGCCGGCAACACAGCCGTCATGCAGATAGAGGGCGCCGAAACGTAGAAAATCCCGGGCCTTCATGTAGCCATAGGATGGACCGAAGTAGGTGCCCTCGGCATCGGCTTCCAGGACGGCCGAGGTGATGCCCAGCGGATCGAAGAGTCGTTTCCAGGGCATGTCCTTATAATCGGGACCGTAGATGTTTTTCAGGACCAGGCTGAGAAATGCGGTGTCACCGCTCGAATAGGCCCAGTGACTGCCGGGACGAAAGCTGGGGCGATAGGGCAGCAGGGCCTTTTCAATGCTGCGGGGGCCAAGGCCATAAAGAAGATTGGTGATCGAGGACTGCTGGGGCAGAAGGTTTTCTTCGTAGGTTTCCTTCCAATTCAGTCCCGAGGAATAGCTGAGGAGATGGTCTATCTTCACGGTGTTGAGATGGGGAAAACGCGGCAGATAATCGGCTACGGATTTATTGGGATCGAGTTTGCCATCCGCCACCGCGATGCCGGCCAGGGCGTTGAAGATACTTTTCGTGCCGGACCAGAGCAGATGTTTCTTATCGGCGCCATAGCCGTTGAAATAGGCTTCCAGCTCGATCCTGTCTTGATAGGCGATGACCACGGCATCCGTTTGCCATTCCTTTTGAAAGGTCCCATCGGGCCTTGTGGGCTTTTGCATGAAGTCGATCAACTTTTGATCATGGGCATCGGGAGTGGGGGCTTGGGCGTCGGTCCATGCCTTGGGATCAAAACCTGGTTTCGTGCAGGGAACAGCCCGAAGAGGGCCGCTCATAAGGATAAACGCGAGGGGTATACCCAAGGAAAGCTTTCGCATGGCATCGCCGGCTAAGAAGTTTTTGATTTTCGTTATCCTCGGCATTATATCATGGAAAAAGAAAGGGCTGTAAGGCGTCCCTTGCAGCCCTGGAAAACTTTCAGCTTGCGATAAGTTTACCCGGAAGCCCGCCGTAGTCCTCGTCGCGCCCAGCGATCGGCAACTATTTTCCATTCACTTCCAGCTCCATTCGCCGAAGTCCCTCTGGTATCACCTTAAGGGTATAACGCTAGACGTGGCAACGTGAAAGATCAACAATCACGGTGCTTTAGGGATAGAGGGTATGAAAACCGCATACGTTCTTTTATCAATATGCATCTGGCATTTGGCTGCCTGCCAAAAACTTAATCTTCGTTACGACGAAATTTCTCTAGAGTGTGGTCCGGACGCCATTCCTCGTGCAGGATTTCAATGGAAGAAGATTTTGATAGAGCGAAGCGCTCCCGACTCTTCAAATATCAAAGCAGTCGCCATTGATGATGACATGAAGCTCACTCCATTGAATACTTCAAGTCGATCCTGTGTTTCGATACCTCATCATTCCGATGCAGGTTGGGTTTCAATTCAATATATATCAAAGGATCGACGAGCGCGCGTCTTGCCGCTGAAAGAGCTGCAGATCCGAAATTCAATTGAACTGCTGCCCTATGAGGAGCAGAAGCCCAGCATTCTATGTCCTGTTACAGGGGGAGCGAGTACTTTTCAAGTACAGCATTCGGCCAAAGTCGGCATAAAAAATCTGCTATCGACAGCTAACATATTCTATCGCGCTGAGGCCACCACCAAAAAGGCGAAAGAACCTCGTCTTGTCAAAATGGAGGGGATGCTGAAAGATCCCAGCGGGTTTGAATTCAATCTGAAAGATGGAGGGGAAGGCGAAACGACACTTACAATTTCCCTCTATGACCTCTTGCTTGCCAATCAAAAATGGCCTTCGTTGGTGGAGACATGCGCAGGGGAGGTTGACAGACAGGCTCCGAGAATAGCCTTGCTTTCAGGGAGCGACACTGCGCGCAGTCCCAAAAAAATGACTGTCAATCCTGGCCAGCAGATTGAAATTTCGACGTCAGATGACCAAGGCGCACAGGTGCTCAGCTGTTGGATGAAATCCTCGTCAGATAGATGCGAGCAGGACTGCGTTAACTATTTGAATCAGAGCTCCAAGATTAAAGCGCCCTTGGATGGTGAATGGAAGCTTTGTTATTTCGCCGTGGATTTGGCGGGAAACAGATCTGCCGTTCAGTCAGCATCCATTAGCGTTGTGAATTCAGAGCGAATTGGGCGGCTGCGCGGCTCACTATCCAATGCCGAATTTCTTATGAATCAGGGTGATGTTTTTGCAGGTTTAGCCAAAGTCATGGCAACGCAAAGTGAAATCAATTCGCTTTCAAATGAGGAGCATCGCAATGCTTTGCAAAAGGAAGCCCTTCTCAAAACCTTGAATTTGAGCTTTAGTGCTTTGCCAATCGCCTGGCTCAGCTATAATCAAAAGGCTTTGCGACTCATTTCAAGCGACGACGCTCAGCGAGTGCTTGTCGCTGATTCAGGGAAGGGCGAGGACAATCTGGAAACCTGGTACTGGACAAAAGCTGATGGAAGGGATCAAATCGCAGACAAGATCTCTGGCGTCGATAAGAGATTTGCTGCCGTTTATGAAGAGAATTCCATTTATAAGTCAATGGCCTATTTCAGTTCCTCGCAACGAATCACTCTTCTTGCGGCACAAAACACGGCTCCCGTTGATTTTCCATCGCCTGCGAACAAGGAGCAATGCGAACCTGATCGCATGTTGGTCGATAATCTTTCCGTGGCGATTCCATGCAATCGAAAACTTTACCGCTACAATCCCACCGATGGGGTCTGGGTTGAGCTGGGCAAGTGGACGATCAACTCCAGACTGGAGCTCATGGGCACTCATCTTCTTTGGTGGGATACCGGGAGCGACACACTCAACGTGTACGATAGCGAGAGTGGGCTTAAGCAGCAGTTCAAAATCCCGACGATTGAAAGAGGAACAACTCTGCAGCGGCCGTTCTATATATCAGACTCCCAATATTTTTGTGGTGTTTACCAGACCAATCCCATCCTTACAGGTTTGTTTGGAAATGCCATAGGCGGGGTCCGGCATCTGAGATGCTTCTCTTCGATTTCACAAGCTGAGGCGATTGTTGATCTATTGGTGGACGGTAGGGTTGATTACAGTCAGCAGACTATCGCTTTTAAGCAAAAGGACGGACCCATCCAGCTGATTTCCCTGACGAAGAATCAGATATCCGAGATTAAACAGTCAGAGCAAGGGGTTTTAAGGGGAATAAGCGCCCAGAACTCGGTGTTGGTCGAGCGCAGCATGGCCGAGGGCATAGTCGTGATAGCCTATGACATCCATAGTCTGGAGGAGAAAGCTTCCGTCTACTCCAAGTTTGCAAAAAGCTCGAAGCTCAGCCTGAATAAAAGAGCAATAGCTATCGAACAAAATTCCTATTTTAGAATCGTGGCGGCGGATTCCCTAAAGCAGTTAGGGATTCTTCCTCCCCGCTCAATGTCATTAGACTTTCTTGTTGTTGATGAGCGCATCGCTTATGCCCAAAACCGTAATAATTCAATAGGCATGTTTGACTTAACCCAGAGCCTTGGGCAAATCATTCGCCTATCGTCGGTGGTTCGAGATATTCAAGCAAGTGATTCTGGAAATGCCCTGCTGCTGTCAGGCAGTGACGATTCGAATCGACCCTTCATCCTCTTCAAAAAAGACAGCGAACTCAACTTTGGAACAATGGATTCAGCTCCATGGTGGGGGTCTTCCACCGAGGATAAGCCTGAGAAAATGTTCCTGGAGCCAAGGACTGGCAAGCTTGTGCTGGTCCAGAGCAAAAAGAAATTGCTTTTATATGATTTCAAGACTCAAAAAATCCTCGCGGAAAGGACGAGGCTGGGATCGGAATCCGTCCTTCAAGTTGAATTTTGTGACGACCAATCCCTGCTCGTGCTTTACTACAGTGGGCAATTAGTGAAATATTCGTCAGCCAACTTTAGCGAGATTGCCAGTAAAAATTTAGGATCCGCTTTCATAGGCAGTTCAGGGATGAACATGAAGCTGTCGGCTGATCACGAAAAAATAGTTGTCACAGGGGTTGCTGAAGAAAGTTATGATGATGCCAGACTGCTTCTTTTATCCAGCAGGGATTTGAGCCTTGCAAAGGATATTAATACATCGAGTCAAAACTGGAATTCGCGCTACGTTCAGTCGCTATCGATGGACCCTCATAAAAATCTTGCGATACTGGGCTTCTATGTTGGTAAGATCCTCCTTTGGGATTTGAATCAAATGAATTCCTGGGAAGTGAAAGGGCACTCGAGCTTTGTCATGGACATAGGCTTTGGAGCCGCGACGGCCTATGCTTACTCAATAAGCAAACAAGGCGTGATGGGAATTTACGATCCCACACGTACCATCAATGACCGTTTCGTTGATACGGCGTTGAATAATATCGAGTTGTCTGCTTTCGTGATGAACCCTCAGGTGCATGCGCTAGGCGATAAAAAGAACATGAAGCTTGCTCTGCAAAGTCCAGAAGGACAAACCCTGGTGAATTTGAATTTGCCAGGAAACCTTTATGGTTTGGGAAGGAGCAACGCGGAGCTTTTTGTAGAATTGGATAAAGAACTATTCATTCTCCACTTTGATCCCAGCAAACTATTCGATGATCTTTGTCAAAAGGTGAGCGGCAGTCTCCTGGCAGCAGCTGGAGAAAGTAAACTTAAGATTTGCCCTGCGAATTAAATTGCAAAGATTATGCGGGAATAATTACCCTTTGACAGATTCTGAATTGATGCACCTGTGTTCACTCTAAACTTGAAAACTCGTAGGTACGAGGCAATTCGAGGAATGATGAAAAGTAATAATATGTAACCAGAAAGGTTAGACATTACAGCAAGTCAAAGGAAGTGCAGCACGTTGTTTGACTCCGATCCCGCCGCGATTCATTTTCTTCTCAATAAAAAAAACTCCTATCCGAATGCATCATGGAGTCTGTGTTCTGAGTAATGCCGATTCGATTGCTTTTGAATATATGAGGTATTCTACGGAGGTTACGTTGTTATGATGCGTTTTACGAAACTTGTGGGGATTAGCGCCTGCTTTACACTGGCGTTTTCCTGTGGAAAGAAATCAGACAGTAGCTCGGACGCCGCGGCCCAGGAAGAGGGGTCATCGATCACGATTGCTGGCCAACTGTCCTTGTCGGGTGAATCTGTGGGTTTGCGCTTGCTGGGATCGACACCCGCCGTCGATGATCTCAGTGTCTATTGCGTGAGCTTTACCATTCCCCCAGTGGCTGGAACCGGTGATGTCGCGTCTGATGGTTCCTTCTCGGTCTCTATCGATGCTTACAACGTGTCTGTTGGTTGCTTTATCAACAAACAGGATGAAATTCTAGGAACGATAGTTTTCAAAGATACCTCCAAGAATGCTCTGAATGGTAGTGCCAAGACCGCCGATCGTTTGGCTTTTGGCGGCAACGCAAACCTCGGTGCTATCACGCTCGATTTGACGACTGGGAAGGCCGAAGTCGATGTCAGCAAAATTGACGTGACATTGAAAAACACAGCGGCGGTTGCAGAATCAGGCTTTGATTTCACAGGATCGTACAAGGCCGCTTCCGCTGGTATTGACTTGCCCAAAGGTTACAGCGGAATCTGTACGGATAACAACGACAGGGACTGCCGGGGGCCACGCGAAGGCGAACTTCTTTGGCTGAAACGCATCGCAGGCAAGTCAACATCTGATGGCAGCGCAGTTTACGGCGCCATGATCTGGTCATCTGAAGAAAAGTTCAAAACTTGCGGTAGCAAACTGGGTATGACCTATAGCGATGCCAATGCACTTGGGATCGATCTCAGCGCTTCAGGCGTTGCTGAAGGTGCCTTCACCTGGACGACTGGCTTCGAAGATGGTTGGAAGAATACCGCAGAAGCTCGCGCTCGCAACTCTCTCATGAATATGGACAATGTCGAAAGTTTCAACGGCTATGCTGGTACAAAGCAGTACTTCAAGCAGTATCGCACCTGCGCTCCGAATCAGCCTTGCAACTGGAACGACGTTACCCCAACGCAAGGCACTGGTTTCAGTTTCTTTGCCAATACCAAAGAAACCGGCTGTCGTGACTCCGCTGGAAAGCCATTTCAGCTTGATGACTGGAATAACATGACTTGCGAACAAACTGCGCTGACTGGCGGGCTTCAGAAACAAACCTGCAAAAAAGATGTGAGCGGTAGCACCGTGACCTGTGTGCATATCAGCGGTCAGTATCTCACCGATGGTACAGTTCTTCAGAATGCGTGGACGCAGTTCCCCGCCGATTATGATATCTTTGCAAACGGCGCCTTTTGTGACAAGAATGGCAACACCAAATTTGATGGCGATGAGTGGCCAGAGTATAACGGTACTGGGCCTTCCTGCTCCAGTGGCGGGACTCTGATGCAGGGCGACCTCTGTAAAGACATTAACACGGCTACAGCGGCTGGTAAGTTAGCTCAACTTCGCTGTTATGCCGACGACATGAATAGCCGCCGCGATGGTGGTTCTGAGACTCAGTGTCTGCGTCGCGTTGATACGAACTGGTCGGCCAAAACTCCTGAAGAGTTCCTGGCTAGCAAAGGTCCAGCTCGTGCTGATGGCCTGCACGTCTTCGACCTCTTTGAGTATACAGCTCCCACTTCAGGTTCAATCCGTGGCGAAGAAACTTATTATGCTGGTATACGAGTCGGCGAAAGCTGGACAGATTGCGAAGTTCGTGAGTCGTTCTCGCTGTCATTGCGCAAGTATGATGACTCTGACAACCTTCTGGTTGAGATGATTTCATCGGAAGCCAATATGAGTGCGAAACCAGCCTGTATCGCTGAGTATGGCGCGGGTAAGACGTCAAAGTTCATGTTCAAAATGGTTAAGCAGTAAACAGCTTGGTTCCAATTTCATGCAAAAAGGCCCTCGCAAGAGGGCCTCTTCATTTCCACAGACCCTCCAGGAACCTCTGGCCCAAACTGAGTTACTTCGTTCGCGGAATTCGGTATTTGCAGGCGCCCATCCTGCTTCTTCTTTATCATCGAAAGCTGGCTCAGCCTTGCCGGTCAATCCCAGTGCAGTTTACGTAGCCTCTTAAATTCAAGAGGTCTCGCGAGAAGGCTCCAAGGGAAGAGCGGGATTCCTATTGCAAATTGATAAAGGCATAATGCATCGACAGAATTTGTCAAACAGCTGCGCTATCTGCGACATGGACTTGATCGGGTCGGTTTGCGTGAAAATCTTAGGCTTGCTGTAGTTGATGCTTCATAGGTTGCGCTACAAGGTGTCTGCTCTATCGTTGAAATTCTCGCATAGCCTATAAGCATGACGACATTTTCTCCAAAAGATGACCGAAGTGGTATTCGATGGGATGTTTTGTCACTTTGATTTTGGCATCTGTTTTGTCAATGAATATTGGTCTTTTCCAGCTGCAAAGACAAAGGTATTCTCGCGCGTGCCAAAAACGATCGTTTTTTACAACCTGCATACTTCATGGAGGCATATTGCCAGAATTGCAGTTCTGGCTCTTTGATATTTCAGAGCCCTATCCTATTCGCTACAAAGTGTCGAATGATCAACTTTATCCGTCCATGAGGATTAGACATGGTTCACTTGCCCGAGCTTATTCGAGATCTTGGGATCATACTGATCACCGCAGCTGTCACCACGCTCCTTTTCAAGTGGCTCAAACAGCCCGTGGTCCTGGGCTACCTCATTGCCGGATTTTTGGTGGGTCCCCATGTCAGCTTTGTGCCCAATGTCATTGATACAAAAAGTGTCCATGTTTGGGCTGAGATCGGCGTTATCTTTCTTCTCTTTGGACTGGGGCTGGAGTTCAGTTTCAAGAAGCTGGCGAAAGTGGGGAAAAGTGCTGGCATAGCGGCCTTTTTTGAGATCCTCACAATGACCACTGTGGGTTATCTTCTGGGTCGCGCGCTGGGCTGGAAAATGATGGATAGCCTCTTTCTAGGCTGTATACTTTCCATGTCATCGACGACCATTATAATCCGAGCTTTTGACGAACTTGGGCTTAAAGCCAAGGGCTTTGTGTCCCTGGTCTTTGGAGTGCTGATTGTGGAGGATCTGGCCGCCATCCTCATACTCGTGGTGCTGACGATCATCGCCTCGCCAGCGCCGGTGTCGGGCAGCGAAGTTCTCATTTCGACTCTGCGTTTAGGCTTCTTTCTCCTGCTTTGGTTTGCCGTCGGGATTTATTTTGTACCCGGGGTTCTCAAGAAAGTGAAACGCTATCTTTCCGACGAGACCCTGCTGATTGTTTCGATTGGTCTGTGTTTGACCATGGTCATCATTGCCACCCAGGTCGGTTTCTCACCCGCTCTGGGCGCCTTCGTCATGGGCTCCATTCTGGCAGAAACCAAAGAAGGAGGACGCATCGAGCATTTGATGCTGCCAGTCCGAGATCTTTTTGCGGCTGTCTTTTTTGTGTCCGTTGGCATGATGATTAACCCCAAAATCCTGATCGACAACTTCTGGGTGGTGTTGCTAATCATTATCGTTACCATCGTCGGCAAGCTTTTTGGTTCCGGGCTCGGCGCGCTCCTTTCAGGTCGCAGCCTCAGACAATCGATGCAAGCCGGCCTCAGCCTGGCTCAGATCGGTGAATTTTCGTTCCTCATCGCAGCCCTCGGGGTCTCTCTTAAAGTGACCAGTGACTTTCTTTATCCTATCGTGATCGCAGTCTCTGCTGTAACGACCTTTACAACTCCTTATATGATCAAATATTCTGCGCAAATCAGCGCGTGGATCGAAAGGCGCATTCCTGCTCGCCTGCACGATCGATTGACCCGTTATGAAGCAGTTATGTCAACGGAATCCGAAAGCGCTGGTTTGGCCATGCTTTTGAAGGAATATGGACCCAGAATTCTATTGAATAGCGTAGTGGTCATCGCCTTCGCGCTCATTGTCAGCAAGCTTCTACTGCCAAAGGCTGTTGAGATCTTTGGCAATCACCTTTGGATTCGCATCGCAGCCTGTATTCTGGCCCTTGGCCTGTGTGCTCCCTTTCTTCGGGCGATCTTGCTCGGCACACCACTTAAGTTGAGCAATCGTCCTCCTGAGCAGTTGGAGCAGCTGCGCCGACTTAATTTCGGGATTGTGGTAGTCCGCGTGATCCTTGGGCTTGTCATGATTGATTTTGTTATTGGCCAGTTCGTAGGCATAAGGACTCTGTTTGGAATTGCCCTGGCCGCTCTTGGTGCAGCCGTTGTCCTTTATGGACGTTATTCGGAACCTCTCTATCAATCCGTCGAGAAAAGGTTTCTGGCCAACCTGAACGCCAACGACGCAAGCAACAGCGCCGCGACTAACAAACCCGTCCTGGCTCCGTGGGACGCTGTGCTCGCTGAATTTGTCGTTTCACCACATTCACCTCTGGTGGCCCATCGACTGGATGAATCCGATATCAAGGGAAAAACGGGCGCAACCATTGCCATGATCGACCGTGGGGGGCGAAAATTACTGGCTCCAGGTCGTTCGGCCATGCTTATGCCTTTTGACCGCGTCTCGCTGATTGGCAACGATGAACAGCTGGCCTTGGCGCGATCCTTGATCGAAGTTGAAGAGCCATCATCCATGGAACTCACGGACGAAAGTGCGTTTGGTCTTGATTCCCTGGTTCTGGGCAAAACTTCGCGATTTATCGGCAAGCCCATACGGGACTGCGGACTGCGTGAAATGGTTTTTGGTTTAATTGTGGGCATCGAACGTGACGGCCAGCGCATTTTGAATCCGGATTCCTTGCTCAACCTCCAGGCCGAAGACAGGCTTTGGATTGTCGGCGACCGTCACAAGATCAAGTCAATCAAGCTTCAGGAAGCATAATGTTATCCTTAGGCAGCCACTGAAAAGCCCTCGCAAGAGGGCCTCTTTCGTATGGACAGAGCCATGGGTGACCACTAGTTACCGACCGAGTTCCAAACGCCTTCGGCTTTCACGCCGGGTGCACCGTAGCCCCACATGCCTTTAAAGGCCGTACGTTCGGGATTGGTCCAGGTGAATTTAAACCAGCCTGCCACCACGTTGCCTTCATGCCAGGCGCCTTCCATGGTCGTTTCGTTGGTCTTGATCATCGACATAAGGTCGATATAGTTGGTGTTGTCATTGGAGCGGCACCCAGGGACCGTCACCCGGACCCAGGAGTACATACCTCCCTCGCCTTCGATCTGAAGCTTGGCGTTGACGCGGGCATTGGCCTGGCAGCCGGTGTCCACGTATTCGTAGTAGCTGTCGATCGACCTTTTGAAGACGATTTTTTCAAAGTTATAGCTGAGGGCCTTGGTCATATCCTGCCACTGACGGGTCGGGAAATGAAAGGCGATCACGCAGAGATACTGCGGACCCATGGGCATTTTATCGAGGCTGATGACGATAGGTTTTTTGACTTCGCCGACGGTATAACCGCCGGTTTTATCACAGGTCGCGCTGGTATCCAGCTTGTAAGCGTAATGACTGATGCTGGGATCGGCTTTCACGGGGAAAGAATAGTTGTAACGATCGGTCGCGCCGGTCGGCACGCCTTCGACGGTAAATGTTACGGAAGGAAAGGCCACGCCGGCTTTTCGTGAGAAGGTATTGGGATCGTCCGGGCTGAAATTGGGATCGACCGTACCCAGGCTGGTATCCTTGTTTTCGGTATCCGCTTGGTCTGCCGTGGCATCGACAGTGGCATTGCGGCCATCATCCGTGGTCTGACCCTGTAAAACTGTGCGACGTTGTTCCAACTCGGCCTCGCTCTGACAAGCGCCGAGGAACAAGAGTCCCAGCTGTAAGCTCCATGCCCTGTGCCCCAATAACATACAAACTCCAGTGTGATCTGTTAGGACTGATCGGCGACCCTTGACCCAAACTTGATAAGACGCGACTAGTGCGGTCATCCCGGGTATTTGCCTCACCCCATTGCAACCCTTACCAGATACTTACCATAACCAGATTGTATTTATTTTAATGAGGCACAAGGCCACTTTCAAGCGGAGGAACTCAGCTTTTCCCCACATTATACCGATATTTACGTGAGGACAGGACAAAAAAGAGGACGTCATGAGCGGGACACGACCAGGACGCACGAGTGGAATGAGCCTCCTAGAATTCATGATAGCTTTGGGGATCATGACTTTGATTGCCTATGGCGCCATGCACTTCTACTCGCGTTTGACTCAAAGCGACGCCGAGGTCAGTGCCAAGGCCAAAGCACAATCCGAGCTGGCCCACATCAATAGTCTTCTGGAAAAGGATTTGAAGTTTCGCGATATCAAAAATCTCAGCGATCTTTGCACAGCTAACATTTGTACACAAATATCTATAGAACGCTTGGGATCAGGCGGCGCGGGAACCTATACGGTCACCTATACGAGCGCCTGCAAAGCCTTGCCCAGCAACAGTAAGCTGAGCAGTTTAAAATTCACGGGAACCAACAGCGAATGCATCAAGGCACTGAACTGTCCGAGTGGGACCTATCCCAGTCTCGCCATTGAAGTCCCGACGCCACCTGCAGGTGGGTCTGCTCCGATGTATCCGGCTTTGACTCCGCCACTGGGACAGAAAAGATCCGCCTATAACCTTGTGGGGGCTGCGCTCTGCGCGACCAGGACGAAGTCCACGAATGTGGCGACACCCACGCCCCACACGGTTTCCCAGGATCGTATCCTGCTCGAAGGGGCCTTTTTAGGTTCGAACGATGTGATACGGGTTGAACGCAAGGAGACAGTCTTTTCCAGCAACAACATGGCAAAGATCCAGATGCTGCCGAACTAAGTTTGCAATTGATCCGCGCTTTGCTAATGTCGAGACTCGATTCATCCTGAATTAAGAGCTTGCCATGCCGGGTTTTCGCCTCGTTCCGATTATGATGATGGTCCTCGTGAGCGGCTGTCGGCCGACAGGTTTTGATGCCCAGGCCTGGCTTCCTCCTGAAAACCCAGGTCTCCTTAAAACATTGCCGCCCAATCAGGACCTTGCACAGGCCACGGCCGTTGGCGCTGGCGCCTGGGATGCACCCGAAGATATTGCAGTGGACGGCGCGGGGCGGGTTTATGCCGGCACTTTGCAAGGGCGTGTGCAGCGACTCGCGGAAGACGGCGAGGCCCAAGTCATCGCCGAGTTTCCCGGTCAGGTTTTGGGACTCGACTTCGATGCGAACGGGAACCTTTACGTTTGCGTCGATAGAAACGGGCTGTGGCGCCTCGATCCCAACGGTCGCAAAGAGCTTGTGGTCAATTCGCATGCGGGAAAAAAACTCGGGCTTTTGGATGATGTGAAGGTCGGGCCGGATGGTTTGGTTTATTTCACGGAAGCTTCAAGCAAATATACGATGCGAACCTATCTGCGGGACATTCTGGAAGGCGTGGAAACCGGGCGGCTTCTGCGTTACGACCCCGCAAGCAAAACGACGGTCGTGCTTTTGGATGGACTCGGTTTTGCCAATGGCTTAACCGTGGCGAACGATGCAAGCTATGTGCTGGTCGCGGAAACGTCACGCTATCGCATACGAAAGTATTGGTTAAGCGGTCCCGAATCCGGGAAGAACGTGGTGCTGCTGGATAATCTTCCCGGTTTTCCCGATGGCCTGAGCCGCATGGTGGATGGGAAGATCTGGGTCGCGTTCATTGCGCCGCGCAATGCTCTTTTGGACAAGCTGCATCCGAAACCCTTTATGAAAAATATCCTGGCCGGAATGCCTGCCGGGCTTTTGCCCAAGGACAAACCCTATGGCCTGATCGCATCGATGACGGAAACGGGGCAGTGGCTGCAGAGTCTTCACGATCCGATCGGGCAGGTCGTGCCCGCGATCAGCTCGGTGGAGACGCAGGGTGAAAAACTGTGGCTCGGAAGCCTGGAGGGCAAGGCGCTTTATAGCATCACGCCCAAGGCTCTTTTAAAGTAGATTGATGCGTCGGGTCATCGGAAAGTGATAGGTGTCGCGGCTGTGCAGAGTCATGGCCTTCACTTCGGCCAAAGTTTTGGACTTCATGCAGTGCGAATAATAGGAATGACCGAAGACCAGCCACTTGCAGGCGTTGATCACATGAAAGCGCAGGCGCCGTAATTTTTTCTCATCATCGTCAAAGTACTGATCGAGCAGTTCACAGTAAAGGACCATCGCGTCCAGAAAAGCCCGGCCTTCCTCTTCCGGAGTTTCCGGTGGCGTTTGCCCGGGAAAGGCCGCCGGCGGCGTGGTGTAGCCGAGACGATGGGCGATCTGCCAGATGATCCAGGGTCGGGCTGTGGCGGCGCGACCGATCATGATGCCATCGACCTGAACATCCTGAAGAAGATGCAGGGCATCATCGGCGGTTTGAATATCGCCGTTCACAACGATGGGAATGCCGCGCCTTGGAATCAGGTCCGTGACCAGACTCCAGTCGGCCTCGCCCTTATGTTTCTGCGACTGGGTTCGGGCGTGAATGGTCAACCAGTCGGCACCGGCCGCTTCGAGCCCATCGGTGAAGCGCACCAGAAAATCCGGGTCGGCCTTGTCCTGGCCACAGCGCATTTTTACGCTGACAGGTCGCGAAGAATAACGTCTGGTCATGCCCACGATGCTGGCAGCATATTCAGGATCGCCCAATAGACGAACACCCCAGTTATGTTTGAGGTGCTGACGTGCCGGGCAGCCCATATTGATGTCAAAACCCCAAGGCTCAAGCGGCATCAGCTTTTCAATCGAGCGGGCTATGTAACTTTCCTCGTTGCCCAGGAGCTGCGGAACGAAATGCGACTCCTGGTCCATGACGCGCAATTCATCAACCCGGTCGATTCGTTCGAAAGGAAGTCGCCTTGTGGAAAGCATTTCGGTAAAAAGAAGTGGGTTGAGTCCTTCTGGCGTGTAATGGCGAACCATGTGACGAAATGCCACATGACTGAGGCCCACCATCGGTGCCACAGTGACAGGAAAGGCCGCACCGAGGGCGGCGAATCGAGAATTTTGCCAATGACTTTGGAATTTTTCGTAAGACATCAGAGCTCCGGTTCGACAGACATCGTGTTACGCGAAGCCTGATGCGAGGTCAACCGACGCTTTGCCCTGAAGAAATTCAGGCAGGTTTTTTCACGATTTTCTGCAGGGCCAACTCTTCCAGAGAGCGGCCACGTATCGCATTGAATTTATTAACAAATGCGACGTCTTCCGGCAGATAGGGTTTGATATGGTTTTCCGGGAATGACGAGACGACGATCACAGGAATTCCGTGATTCACGCAGTAGTGGGCGAGGGAGGCGCCGTCACCGTCTTTCATGTTGTAGTCCGAGACTACAAGATCATAGGTCTTGAGCTTCAAGAGATTGATAGCTTCATAGCCGGCAGCGGCAGTCACAGTTTCACCCAGGTCTTTGAGTTTGTCCTGAATGACAAGAGCCAGTTCCTGGTCATCATCGACGATCAGCACTCTGTACATGGGCACTTCCTATGCTCAATGGCTTAGCTACCTCCACTCTAGCACATCCGCCTGACAGGGAAAAGCTGCCGACTCAAGCCCCACTCGTAAGTTCCTGTATCGAATCCTTGAAATCTAACGCGAATTCAACATACTATGTCCCCTAAACCTCGGGGGCACCTCACGAATCGCCTCGGGTAAGCGGGGATGGATGCGTGGCAGATCGAGCCGGTTTCAGTTTCATTCAGTGGGCCGCCTGGCGTTACCTTATTGCTCGCAAAGGGCGGCACGGTCTATCTTTCATGACCACATTCTCGATCATAGGTGTGATGATCGGCGTTGCCGCATTGATCGTCGTGCTGTCGGTCATGGGTGGCTTCGAACAGGATCTTAAAAACAAAATGCTCCGCGGCCAACCTCATCTGGAGGTCCTGGCCGAAAACGCGGTCGCCGGTTTCAGTCTGCAGAAATATCCGCTCAGCTCCTTTGAAAAAATGTTTCCAGAAGCCAGTGGCATCGCGCCCTTCATTCAGTCCGATGTGGTGCTGAAGCAGGGCAAGCATCTGTCGGCCGTCGTCCTCTTCGGACTCGATCCCGAGGTGGGCGGGGACCTGTGGGCCTTCGACTCCTCGATGACCGAAGGCAAGCTCGCGGACATCGCGACCGAACATGCTCCTTTAATAACCACCGACGGGGATCGTTCGCGCTGGCCGGGCATCGTCCTGGGGGATAGCCTTGCAGGTCAACTCGGGGCCGAGATCGGTGATGAGATCACCGTGCTCAGTCCGCAGGCCGCTTCCTCGTCGACGATCATGAGCGGGGGGACCATTACGCGTTCCTATGTGCTGGTCGGGACCTTTCATACCGGGCTTTTCAATTATGATTCGAAATGGGCCGTCGTGTCCCTGAGCGAAGGCCGGAAATTCATGTCCGATTACGATCCCTCGCTGGATGATGAGGAGTATGTGATCGGGGTCGGCATCAATACGAAAGACCCCATGCACATCGATCCGCTCGCGGAACGCCTGAAGCAGGTCAAAGGCCTGAGCGGCAAGACGTGGAAGCAGACCAACTCGGCTCTCATCTTTGCCCTGCAGCTGGAAAAATATACGATGGGCTCGATCCTGATGCTCATCATCCTGGTTGCCGCGTTCTCGATCAGCGGCACGATGATGATGACCGTTTATCATAAAAAGCGGCAGATCAGCCTTCTGCGGTCCTTGGGGATGACCCAGCGCGATATCGGTCGGCTGTATCTGGTCCAGGGTTTCACCATCGGCACCGTCGGCATCATCCTCGGTCTGGCCTTGGGACTCGGCCTCTGTTTTCTGCTCAAGCAATTGCGCTTCGCTGAACTTCCCGTCAACCTCCTGTCCCTGCGCAGTCTGCCGGTTCGGTTTTTACCCTTCGATTATATGATTATTTGCGGTGCGGTCTGGATTCTGAGCCTTCTCGGCGCATTCTATCCAGCTGCGATCGCGGCGCGACAAAACCCTTCGCAGGGACTGAGGTATTCGTGACTGATACGACCCCGATTATTGAGCTTCAAGGTGTCTTTAAGACTTATCAAGTCGTAGAGCAACAGGTCCAGGCTTTGCGCGGTGTAAACCTGAAAGTTCGCAAAGGCCAGATGGTTGGGATAACCGGCCGATCTGGTTCCGGGAAAAGTACGCTGTTGCATGTGATCGGCACTCTTGATACTCCAAGTGCTGGTGTGGTGAGGCTGAACGGCAAGGATGTGTCGCATGTTAGCGATCAAACAGCGTCAGCCTTCCGCAATCGGACGGTGGGTTTTGTGTTTCAGATGAACAATCTGCTGCCAGAATTCTCGGCCATTGAAAACGTGATGATGCCCGGACTCATTGCAGGCGGCAACCGCAGCCTGCTTCGGGATCGGGCTATTAAGCTTTTGCAGGCCGTGGAGCTTGGCCATCGTCTGGATCACCGTCCGGCGGAACTTTCGGGCGGTGAGCAGCAGCGGGTGGCGATCGCCCGAGCCTTGCTCATGGAACCACCTATCCTCCTGGCTGACGAACCTACAGGGAACCTCGATAAGAAAAGCGGGGAACTCGTGGAATCGCTGCTGATGGACTTGAGTAAACGGAATCAGTTGACCATGCTCCTTGTAACACACGACAACGAGCTGGCGAAACGACTGCCTTACCAGGTGGTGATGGAAGACGGAAATATTGTGGATTTTGGGGGACCCTGGTGAGACGATTCTTAATCGCACTTCCACTCTTGGCGGCTTTACAGCCCAGTCTCGTGGCTGCGGAACGCATAACGGAAGTGGTCGTTCGCGGCAATAAAAAGGTCGAGGCTGATGCGATCCTGACCAGCATCAAGTCGACCAAGGGCGAGAATCTCGATCCCACGACCATTCGCGAAGACATCAAGAAACTGCACGAACTCGGCTATTTCTCCGATATCAAGGTGTACCGGGAAGAAATCGCCGGCGGCGTGCGGGTGATCATAGATGTGAAAGAGAAACCTGCGATCGTCGCCATCAAATTCAACGGCATCGAAGAGCTGAAGGAAGACGACTTCAAAGACAAGCTCGAAACCAAGGTCTATACGATCGTCAATGAGAGCACGATCAACAACGACCTCAGGATGATCGAGAAGCAGTACCTGGAAAAAGGCTACTACCTCGCCAAAGCTTCGTATAAAATCGAAGTCAATCCGCAGAACGAAAACGAAGTCACCCTGCTTTACAATATCGAAGAAGGCGGGAAAGTCCTGGTGGGCGACGTGCACATCATGGGCAACCACTTCTTCTCGGATGCGGATCTGATCGGGAATTTCTTCTCGCGTCCTTTCACGCGCATGTCGAACATCTCGGCGCCGGGCTCGGTTTATAACGACGAGTTCATCAAGCGCGATACGGAAGTCATCAGCTATCTCTACAAAGACCAGGGTTTTGCCGAGGTGAATGTCGGCGCGCCGGTGAAGGTGATCGATGAGGATCGCCGTTTCGTGCGTCTGACCTTTGAATTGGAAGAAGGCATCCAGTATAACGTCGGCGGCATCGAGGTGTCGGGCGATGTGCTTTATCCGGTGGAAGAGCTGAAAGAATGGATGCAGCTGAAACCGAATGAACTGTTCCGCTTCTCGAACTTCCGCAAGGACGTCGAGATGCTGATCGATAAATACGGGGACAAGGGCTACGCGTTCGTGGACGTGAACCCGAAGCACCGCTATGACCGCGAGAAGAAGCTGGTCTATCTGAACTATGAAATCGCCAAGGGTGAGAAGGTATACTTCGGTGACTTCACGTTCATCGGGAACACGAAAACCCGCGATAACGTTCTGCGTCGCGAACTGGAAGTCGCGGATGGCGAGCTTTACAGCGGAACGCGCCTTGCGACTTCGAAAGCCAACATGGAACGCCTCGGCTTCTTCGAGGAAGTGCAGACCGTGCGTCAGCGCGATGAGAAGCAGCCGTCCATTCTTCATTACCGCTTCAAAGTGAAGGAAAAACCCACGGGTCAGCTGCAGGCGGCCCTTGGTTTCAGTCCTGGCGCGGAAGCTGCGGAAAACAAGTGGTTCGGTCAGGGCCGCTATTCGGAAGAAAACCAGAGCGGTAAAGGCTGGCGTTCGAACGTCACCGGCCGCTGGAACGGTGGCAAGAACTACTCGCTGGAACTGGGTTTGACCGATCCTCGCGTCAACGACTCGTTCTGGTCGCTGGGCTTCTCGGCCTTCGTTCGCAACGAAGTGCGCTTGATCGCCGACGGCGTGGATATCCAGGAAGGTCGCAAAGGCGGCAGTATCACCGTCGGCCGCCGTATCATCGAACTGGTGCGCGCGTCGATCACCTACCGGACCTCGATCATCGACATCGAGTCGAAGACGGCCCTGGTCGGCAGCTTTGTGGAAGCCGGTCGCGAGAACAGCATCATCCTGGGCGTCGCGCGTAACGCCACCAACAACTATATAGATCCTTCCGAAGGCTCGGATGTTCGTTTCGCCCAGGAATTCACGGGGGGAAGCCTGCTCGGCGGTACCCGTCAGTACCTTGAAACCACAGCATCGGCGGCCTTCTTCGTGCCCGTGGATTACACGGATACGTATCGCACGTATTTCCGCTTCTTCGGTGATTTCGGACTGCTGTGGCCGAACGGTGACAAGCCGATCCCCATGCTGACCCGTTATCGCCTGGGCGGTGCCGAGAACATGCGCGGCTACGATAACCTTTCTTTGGGTCCGAAGTACGGTATCCTTCAGGCCCCGAACAGTGAAGCCAAGGTCATCAACAAGGGCGGTAACAGAAAGCTGCTCTTCCAGGCCGAATACTTCATGCCGATTATCAAGGAAGCCAATATCAAAGGCCTGCTCTTCTATGATATGGGCCGGGTCTATGATGAAACCGAGGAAATGAAACTCACAGGTTTCAATCGGGACGTCGGTTTCGGCTTCCGCTGGATCACGCCGGTGGCGCCTTTCCGTTTCGAGTGGGCTTATCCCATTGAAAACGGCCGACCCGGTGATCTAAAATTTATTTTCTATTTAGGTTATTGATCATTTTTTTCAACTTCGTCAAAAGGGATGTCGCCCATGCACTTTTCGGGACTTCTACGTCAGGTTCGTCAGTGGTTGCCTGTGCTTGTTCTTTGTACTGCCTATGCCAGGACAAGCCCGGCTCAGGCTGTCGCTACACCCGGCGCCGGCGGCAAGTATGCCGTTGTTGATATGCAGGCCGTTATCCTGAATGTGGATGAAGGCAAGAGCGCGCGCGCGGATCTGGAAAAGCAAATCAAAGCCAAAGAAAAAGATTTGCTTAAGAAAAAGGAAGAACTCGACAACATGAACAAGGAGTGGGAAAAACAAGCTCCACTTCTGAACGAACAAGCTCGGATGAGCAAGCAAAAGGAATTTCAAGAGAAGTTCATGTCGCTTCGCAATGAAGAGATGAGCTTCCAGAACGAGATCAAAGGCAAAGAGCAGGCTGCCACGCAGAAAATCGCGATCGCAGTCAGCAAACTGGTCAACGATATGGCGAAGCAACGAGGCTTTGAGATGGTGTTTGAGACCAACAGCGCTGGTCTTCTTTACCTCAAAGATCCCGTGGATATGACCAAGGACGTGATTGCCGCTTTTGAAGCACAAAGCAAGAAAGGCAATACGGCCAAGAAATAAGGAGCAGCAGTCACCATGGTGAATTCAGAATCGGCCAACAGCAACGTTAACTCAACCACGCCCGCAGCCGGCCTGGGTTCCATTCAAGACTGGTTGCCCCATCGTTATCCATTCCTTCTGGTCGATCGAGTCCTGGACTATCGCGCGGGTGAATTCATCCGCGCACTCAAGATGGTGTCAGGGCTGGATCCCTACCTGCAGGGTCATTTCCCAGGCAACCCTGTCATGCCCGGTGTTTTGATCGTCGAAGCCATGGCCCAGGCTTCCGGTATTTTGGGTCGCCTGACTTTCCCTGAAAGAAAAAATTCCTGCCTGCTCACAGAGATCGGTGAGACGAGGTTCCGCCGTCAGGTCGTTCCTGGCGACGCTTTGGAACTCCATATCACTGTGGATAAGCAGCGTAAGGACTTCTTCTGGTTTAACGGCACAGCCAAGGTTTCTGGTGAATTGGCTGCGTCCTGTGTATTTACTGCCAAGCTGAGCTAATGAGTAAAACCTATGCTGGACTACAGAGCTGAAGAGCAAAAAGAGGCGCCTCAAGGAACTTCCATTCACGCCACCGCGATCATTTATAAAGGCGCGGAACTGGACGAAGGCGTGAGCGTCGGTCCCCGGGCTGTGATTGGTCCCAAGGTTAAGCTGGGCCGGAACGTAGTGGTCGGCGCGGGTGCTGTGGTGGAAGGCAAGACCACGGTCGGTGAAGGCACTCATATTTATCCTATGGCCAGCATTGGCTCCGATCCCCAGGATCTGAAGTACCGCGGCGAGGACACCGAACTCATCATCGGTCGTAACAATCGGCTGCGCGAGTATGTGAACATCTCCACTGGCACAGTGAACGGCGGTGGCAAGACCACGCTCGGTGATAATAATCTTATCATGGTCTACTCCCACATCGCCCACGACTGTCACATCGGAAGCAACTGCATACTGGCCAACGGTGTGCACCTTGCTGGTCATGTGGAAGTCGCGGATTTCGTGGTATTTGGGGGCATGTCCGGCGGGCACCAGTTCTGCCGCTTCGGTGAGCGCGCGATGATAGCCGCGGGAGCCATCGTAGTCCAGGATGTGCCGCCTTACTGTATGGTCCAGGGCGATCGTGCTCGTATTTCTGGCCTCAATGTGGTCGGTTTGCGTCGTTCTGATTTACCAAAGCAGCGGATCTCTGATATAAAGAATATGTTCAAAATCCTCTTTAATGAGAATCTTACGATCGAAGATGCAGTCAGCCGCATGGAGTTGGAAATTCCCGATTCCGAACAGCGACGAAAGTTCATTGATTTCCTCAAACGAAGTGAAAGGGGAGTCTGTCGTTGAAAAGGTCGAGCTATTTCATTTCCGCCCGTTCTGCGTCTGCCGATATTCTGGCTTCTGAACTGGTCCTGGCAATGAACGACCAATTCCCCAAGGTCGAATGCCTGGGGATTTTCGGAGAATGGTCGGGTCGTACGCGATCCTCCCCACTCGGTGACCTTCAAACCTGTCTCAGCCTTGGCCTGCATGACAAAGCGCAAATGTCGGAAGCGGCCAAAACTTTTTACGACCAACTCATTCAGGAATTGGAAAAGAACCTGCCCCAGGTCGCGATCCTGGTGGGCTATTCTTTTCTGCACCATGAACTGGCCGGTTTTTTCAAAGCCCAAAACATTCCAGTCGTGCTTTATGAAATCACGCCGGTCGGTGCGATCAAGGGCATCGACTTCGCGACGGTCGGCCAGCGGCTTGAGATCGCTCTTGGGATCAGTCCCATGGGCAGCGATCTGGTCCAGAAGTCGGGCGTTCCATACTATTATATCGGCAGTCCGCATAAGGACCGCGTGGATCGCGTGATCGTGGAAGCGCCTTCGCTCGGACTGCAGCCGCAGCTGCCCATCGTCTCCATCTTTCCCGGCGGGCGCGTGGAAGGCTTTCAGGCCACCTTTCCGGTTTTTCAGCAGCTGGCTGAAAAGCTTTCGCAGGACAAGGGCATGCAGGTGGTGCTTTCGGTTGCGGATCAGTTGATCGAAGATTCCAGCATCAAATTCGGAAATATGACCCTGAAACAGCTCATGGAGCAGGGGAAAACCAAGAAAGATGGTCTGCGGGTGATGCCTGGCATGCACCTGGAGCTTCTTTCGCTTTCCACCCTGGCCATTACAGGGTGCGGGGCGATCACCATGGAATGTGGTCTTTTCCAGGTTCCTGTGATGCCGATTTATCCCAGCAGCATGACTCAGAATGGATCGCGCAGCCTTTTGAATCAGACGGTAGGGAAGGCTGTGGTCAACGAATACGGTTCCGACACCCCCGCCGATCAGCTGCTGGCTGTGGCCAAAAAGCTGATCAGTGCTGGCCCTGAGCGCGATAAGATGCTAAAAGACCTGCTTGATGTGAAGCTTAGCCTGCAGGGCTTCGCGGCCGAAAACGCTGCTGACTACATCGGCCGCGAAATCGGACAATGGAAGCAGGGCAAACGCGCCGCCAAGGGCAACAAAACTGCATGAATCCCCGGATCAGTCTGCGGACCTGGTTCAAGCCTTTGGTGCTTGAGCCCCTCAGCGAAATTAAATCCTGTCTCATTCAAATCGTGCTTTCGCTCGGCCTTCTCTCGGCTGCGCAGGGTCTTTTTCTTCTGCTCATCGGCCCCCTCTTCAAAGCGATGTTCGACACCCCGGTCGATGGCACTTTCACACTGAATAGCCTTTTTCCGAGCGCCGTGGCCGGATGGTTCCAGGACCTGGGTCCGATGACCATCACCCGCGCGGAGCTTGCGAAGTATCTGCCTTTCGCTATTTTTTTCGCGGCCGTGGTCAATGGCTTCGCGGGCTTCATCTATCAGCACCAGCAGCAGGTGATGGCTCTGCATCTGGGCCGGCGCTATCGCGAAAAACTATTCGCGGCGATCCTGCAGCTGCCCTTTCAGAAGGCGACGCTGAAGTCACCGGGTGAATGGATGTCGGTGGTGATGAATGATGTGGCCTTTCTTCAGATGCGACTTTCCGATCTTCTGACGGGACTGGTTCGTGACGGCATCATGGTCCTGGCTTCGGTGCTGGCGCTTTATTTTATCCACTGGCCCTCGGCTTTGATTCTGACCGTACTGGCCATTCCCTTGATGGCGAGCACCGGCCGCACCGGCAAGCGCATTGCCGTGTTTGCCGAGCTTTGGCAGCGGGAACTCGGCCGCATGGTGAGCGCCGTCCTGGATTTGCGGAAACGATTTGAATTCATTCGGGCCCAGCGTGGCGAGGCGCTGGAAAAGGAAAGGTTCAAACAGATGAATCATGGATACTATCGCATGATTCGCCGTTCGATATTTATCCGCGCGGCCCTGGCTCCCAGCGTCGAGCTTATGGGTTTTCTGATGTTCGCGGCCATCCTTTGGGCGGTGACGCGGCAGGTGCAGGGTTTTCGCCTGGAAGCCAGCCAGCTCCTGCAGTTCTTTGCTGCACTCGGGATCGTTTTGCGGCCGTTGAAAAGCGTGGGCGAGCAGCTGGCGCGTTATCATGAAACGAAGGGGATACTGAAGCAGAGTCTTCAAACGTTTGCCACTGTCCGCGAACTTGCAGAAACCCGCAGCATCCAACCGGATGTGACACGGGGGAAGGATGTCAAAGCATGGAACCCCGAACAGGGACTCCATATTCAAAAAATATCAGTCGCGTACAAGGAAGGCTTTCGCCTGACGGCCGCGGACTTGAAATTGGAACCGGGTAAAACCGTGGCCCTGATCGGCCCCAGCGGCGCCGGCAAATCCAGTCTGATCAAGGTTCTTGCCGGACTTTTGCAGGCTGAGGATTGGCAGGCGGACCAGACTCTGGAATCGGTTGTGAAAGCCGCGACCCTTGTCAGTCAGAAGCCCTTTCTTTTCTCTGCGAGCATTCGCGAGAATCTTCTCTATGGACATCCTACTGGTTCGTCGGATGATGAACTCCTGAAAGAATTGGATTTCGTCGGTCTGAGCGCTGAGTTAAAGGCGATGGATCAGACTCTCGACAGCCCGGTCGATTTCATTCAAACGCCCCTGTCCGGTGGTCAGATGCAGCGGCTCACGATCGCGCGCGCCATGCTGCGGCCGCAGCCTTTGCTTTTGATGGATGAAGTCACAGCAGCCATCGACCCCCTGGCGGAAGAAGCGATTACGCGACGCGTGATCGAACGCTGTCATGAAAAAAATCTTTGTTTGCTCTTCGTCACCCATCGTCTGCAGCAGCTCCCATATTTTGATGAAATTTGGTTTGTCGAGGCGGGAACCGTAAGGAAATTCGCCTCCTACAATCATCTCTTCCAGGATTCCCGCATCCATCGCTTCATCGACGACCAGCATTCTCCTTGACTGCCAAAACATTGACGGACGCGGCTGTCTTGCGTCCTGCGTTGAGAGGTTTTAGAATAATTCTAGGACTGCCACACGCATCATTCTATGCAGACTTTATTATGGGCGCCCGCCCTGCTGCTTCCAGGGAGACAAGGATGAACGATACGAATCTCGATCCAAATTCGAATGCCGCCTTCAGTCAGAATACAGGCGCGCAATCCAATCCTTTTACGGGCGAATTGAAAGGCGAGTTCTCGAGCGACTTCGGTACGAATACCAACGCCGTGTCGCAGATTTTCAAAAGCGGGGGTTTTGCTTCTGAAAACAAAACCAAGCTGATCCTCGGCGCTGTCGCCGTGATCGCAATCCTCGGCGCCGCTTATTTCTTCGTCGCGTCTCCTTCTGAGGACGAGGCCACGACCGCTGAAGAAGCGATGGATGAAGAAGAAGGCATGGGCGAAGAGGGTATGGCGGACATGGGCGAAACCGCTCCCACTGACGCCAAACCCATTGAAGCCGCGAAACCAACTGAGATGGCCGCGCCTGCCGCTGAAACAGCGCCTGCCACCAGCACCGGCGCCATCGCCCTGACATCGCCTGCCAACGGCGCTGCGCAGACCTACGATGAAACCGAAGGCCCTGCGGAATTCCAGTGGGAAGGTCCTGCGGATCAAATCGTGTTCTCGCGCAGCCAGACCATGAACCCACCGGTTAAAGTCGTAACTTTGAATGGTGCCAGCACCTTTAGCTTTGAAAATCCTTATCCTGGAACCTGGTACTGGCAGGTGAAGAACGCCAGCGGTGCCAGCGAAGTTCGCAGCTTTAAGATCGCGGCCCCTGCACGTCGCTCCTTCCCCGTCACGCAGCCGACATCGGGCGGTTCGATCTCGGGCAATGGTGGAGTCGTCTCCTGGCAGGCCGGCGAGAAGATTGCCCGCTATTCTGTGGAGTTCACTCCCGCGGGCCAGTCCTTTGCAGCGCCTTCCCACCGCTTCGGCTCGTCGGGAACCAGCGTCGCTATCCAAGGTGTGAGTCCCGGCAGTTATGATGTGCGGGTTGGTGCTTTCTCGGAAGTCGCAGGGCGCTGGGAATGGCAGGTTATCAAAAACGTGACCGTCCAATAGTCTTGCAACTCCCTAGGAAATTCCGTAAACGCTTTCATTAGGAAAGCGTTTTTTTTTATTTTCAGGGGGATGCCTTGCATAAAGCCGCGCTCCGCGAACAGTTCCTGCAAAAACGCCTGGCCATGCCCGAATCGGAATGGACGGACAGAAGCGATGCGCTCGTCGATCAGCTGCTCGCGTGGCTCAAGGGCAAAACCTTCGATCACTATATCCTTTACCGCAGTTTTCGCCGTGAACCCTCGCTTGAGCGCCTGGCTTCCATCCTGCCGACCGATGACACGTTTTATCCTCGCATCCAGGGCAAGGCCATGAATTTTTATTCCACCGCGGGGGGCTTTGAGACCAACCGTTTCGGGCTGGAAGAGCCTCATGCCCATCCAGCGCGCGAGCTGCAGGTTTTTTCTGCCAAGACGCTTTTGATCATACCGGCGGTCGCCTATGACCTTCAGTGTTTTCGTTTGGGGTATGGCGGAGGTTTCTTTGATCGCTTTCTGGATCATAAGGTCCTTACGACCTTGGGCGTCTCATTCGATAACTTCGTGGTGAAGGAACTCCCGCGGGAGGTTCATGATCAACCTGTTCAGACTGTGATTACCGACAAGCGAGTGCTCACGCGATCTTCCTAAATCTGTTACAATATGAACCGTAATCAGATAAGGGGGACACTGGGGGTGGCACGCATCGCAGCCATCGTGGGCTGTTGTTTACTTTTGTCCCTGTTTCCCTTGCAGGCGCAGGTGACCACGCTCACGCCCAAGGTTTGGAATGGAGAGGCTCTGGCGAAAGACGAGGGGCTTTTCTATCTTCAAGGTTCCATCATTGATTCGAACGCCCAGCATAAGGGCGGGTCTTTTTCCTTTATCATCTTCGGCAAGAATCATCAGAAAGCCTATAGCGTTCAGCTTGATACCGCCGCGCTCGGCCAGCATCCCGACAAGGTCTGGAAGCTGAAAGAGGATGACTATCAGATCGCCCAGGTTCAGCATGTGGATAGCCAGGGCAAGCGTTGGATTTGGAAGGGTCCTTATCGGACCGCCCTTCAGGTGCGAAGCAAGAGCCTTTCCAACTTTGGCATCTGGTACCTCGTTCAGCTGAAGCAGGCGGGTCAGCTCAGCATTCTGATCAAACCATCCCCGAACACCTTTCAGGCCGCGAAATCCCAGGGCAGCATCGCGCGGGTCATCGACGCCGTGAGCGGCCGCGAGCAGGCTACCTTCGAGCAGAAGGCCGCCGCGCGCCAGGGTGAGATCCGCGCCGTGATGCGTTCCACGCGGACCATCGGCATGTTTTATAAGTTGAATCTCTTCCGTCAGAATCAATACGCGCCCACGGTAATCGGCGTTATCCAAAGCAACGATCCCGACCTCAGGACATGCTACACCGATTTTCTGGACCGCGGGACACCAGGCAAGGGGACCATCAGCTATACGATGCTGCTGTCGCATCAAAGCCACAGCATTAAATCCTTGAAAGTGAAGCAGGCGGAAATCAAGGATGAACGTTTTTTAGAGTGCCTTTATTATAAGCTGATGGCCTTAAGCTTCCCCATCAAGGAAAGCATGATCGGTGAACTGTCGCTCATTTTCCAGGTGGGCACCTGAAGGAGATTCGACGTGAGTTTTTATAGTGAAAAACTTTTGAAGCGGCGGCTGTCCAATTTTCTTCTGCAGCCGATCATCCAGACAAGGCTTGGGCTTTACTGCATCCTCCTTTCCTTTCTGTTCGCCGGCGTGATCGCGGCTATCGTTTATGTCCACCTGGGGCAGCTGTTCGGGTTCATCATCGAGATGACCGACGCTCCGGAAGAGGTTCAGACGATCATCCTGAGCTACCTGTCGAGCATACAGACGTCGATTTACCTTGCGCTGGGGTCTTATATTCTTTTCGTTCTGGCGATTTCGATTTGGTATACGCATCGCCTCGTCGGCCCCATGGTGGCGTTCAAGCGGCACTTTGAAGCTCTTCAGCAAGGTAATTTTACCCACCGAACCAACCTCAGAAAGAATGATGCCTTTCATGAAGCAGCCAACGAGCTGAATAAGGCGACGGAGTTTTTGGGGGAGCGGTATGGTGAAAAATCCAGCAAAATAGAGCACTTGCAAAATTAATTCAGGATTCAAGACCAGGGGTTTCAAGTGAAATCCCTGGCATACCGATCCCTTAGCCAGTTGGACTGGTAAAGGGACCCATGCGAATCCTGGTTTTCATCGTGCTGCTTTTTCTGCACGCGGCTGCGACTCTGGCTGCTGCGTTTGAACCTATTGTGATCACGCCCGGCACGCACTACCTTCACATCTCGAACTTTCATTCGCTCGACAATCGTGAAACGCGCTTTGATGCTGACGCCATCCTTTCCGGGCAGCATGATGCGCTGTTCACAACTCACGACCGTTACGCAAAAATGCTGGGAATACCCAATAACCCCATGAAGGGTGATTACTGGGTGCGGATCGAAATTGATAATCAGACCGGCCAGGATCTGACTCTCCTGAGTGAAAATGGAATGACTCCCAGTCTCAGTCGGATCTTTATACAGGACGCCAGGACTCGCGAGATTCGTCAGGCTTTTGTCCCGGGGGATCGTCTGCGTCGCTCGATGCAGGGTTTTCCTGTGCCGTCGGGTGCCTGGCGTGTTTACGTGGAAATCCTCCCTGACGAATTTTCAATGCCGGTTGTAAACCTGAGTATCAAGTCACCGCAAGGTCTCCTTCACGATTCGCCCGAGCGACACGTTCTTACAATGTCCTATGGCATATGCCTCGCTCTTATTGCGTATAACTTTGTCCTGGCTTTGACCCTGAGGCATCGCGCTCATGTCATCTACATTTTCTATAATATAGCCTTGCTGCTTTATTATGAGGGGCGTTATCAGGTTTTAGCCGAACAGTTTGGTTTTCCTGAAATTCCACGGGCGGCCTTGATCAGTATCAATTGTTCTTCCTCGTTTCTATTTTTGACTTTCCTTTATCATATGCTGGATATTCGGAAGAATCTGCCAGGTTGGAAGTGGCCGCTGCGCATTGTTTTTGCGTGCTGGCCATTCATCATCGTATTTTCGTTCATCAACCTGACCTGGGCTCAGATGGCCTTGATCAATATGCTGATCTTTTCCACGCCGCTCACCATGGGGATCGGTGTCCATTCTGCTCTAAAAAAGGTCCCAGGCGCACGAATTCTGCTGATCGCTGCCGTCATTCCCAGCCTGGGCACCATGATTCATTTCATGCATCAATTCTTCGCGCAATGGCTGCCTCATGCCTTTATCAACTGCGCTCAGATGCTGGCGTTGGATATCGAGATGATCCTGATGTCGATGACCATCGGCTTTAAGATTAACCGCGAGCAGGAGCGGCTTCGCAGTAAAATTGATCACGCCTATACGGAACTGAAAACGATTGTTTACCCGCACCAGGTGCAGCAGATCTGGGATGGAATGCCGCTGGATCAAACCATGCCTGTCGGTCAGAAGAATGCATTCATCCTGGTTTTCGACGTCGTGGCGAGCAGTAAAATGCAGATCGCTGACCCCCGATCTTTCCTTTCCGCGATCTTCCATGACTGTTCCAATTTGATGATGGAAAATTATCAGACCGATCCTTTGGTTGCGAATGGATATCGCGTCAAGGAAATGGGCGATGGCTTTCTCTGCAGTGTAGGCTTTCCCTTTGGTTGTCCGGATTCCAATGCGGCCGACCACAGCGTGAAGATGGCCCATAAATTTCTGGATATCTTCAAAAGGCATGTGGAACGCGTGGGAGCGCCCGGCAGCATTCACTGCGCGATCGGGATTGCCTACGGGACTGTCGAGGCCTTTTATCCGGAATCAGGAACGCAGGTTTACGATCTCTTCGGTCGCGGCATTATCCTTGCGCACCGGTACGAGAGCATGCGGGATATTCTCTTCCGCTGGCTCAAGCGGCGCGATGATATTATTATTCTGCATCAGCCGGTATTTGATCAGCTCTCCGATGCCTATCGCCAGGAATTCGTGGAAGTGGATCTCACCGCGTCCGACTTTAAGGTCCGCGATGACGAAGAAGCCACTCGACTCTATTATCAACTGGCTTCAGGCCGCACCCAGCGGCAGTTGCTGCGCGGCGCCTGAATCAAAGCTTCAAACCATTGATCCTGTTCCGCAGCTCCTGGCAGGCCTCGGGATTCGGCACCAGATAATCACTGCTGATATGCACATTGCCTTCGCTCACGCGGAGCGTGAAGTATTCCTCGCGGCAGCTGGAGGTCACCCGCAGGCCGCCGATAGGCGTGTCTTCGGTGGGTTCCTGGGAGGGGACTTCGAGCTTATCTATTTGAGTGGCCAGGGCCACGCAGCCTTCAAAGGGCTGGAAGTTGGTGATGTTTCGAATCGTCAGGCCTTCGATGGTAAGCTGGAAACTATCCCGGCAGCTGGCGGACACCCGGAATTTACCCGTGGTCCAGGCGGGGCTGCCGAGCCGATCACTGCTTTGGGCAAGGCCCAGTCTGGGCAGGGATTCGATGTCTTCGGAGGCGGCAATGTCCAAACTCTGTTCAAAGCCATTGGCACGCATCAGCTCGCGATCGAACGCGCGGGCCTGAAGGCGTTGCTTGCCATAAGGCTGGGTTTTGCAAGAGCTTGCCAGCTGACCTGAGCAGAATGCCAAAACAATGAACGCGAAGCTTCTCATGAAGTTCCTCGATGGTTCGGACCGAAATTATTTCCCTCGCTCATTTTGTTGCAAAATCTGATCCAAGGTCCTGTTAATATTATGATAGAAACGCCTAGCGTATCGCGGTACGGACTTTTCGAAGGGAACGCCATGCATATCCACCTGATCGATGGAACATATGAACTGTTTCGCAGCTATTACGGAGCCCCCGCTGCAAAAAGCCCCGACGGCCGCGAAGTGGGCGCCACACGCGGGCTTTTGAAAAGCCTCTGGTCGTTTCTGAAAAAAGGCACGATCACGCATGCGGGCATCGCGTTTGATCATGTCATTGAATCGTTCCGCAATGATCTTTTTGTTGGCTATAAAACAGGGGAGGGGATGGATCCTCTCCTTTATGCCCAGTTTGAGCTGGCGGAACGCGCGGCCCATGCGCTGGGGCTTGTGGTATGGCCGATGGTTGAATTCGAGGCGGATGATGCCCTGGCTACGGCAGCCCGCAGAGCCTTTGAAACCCAGGGCGTGACCAAGGTTCTGATTTGTTCACCGGATAAGGATATGGCCCAGTGCGTTCGCGGACAGAAACTCGTGATGTTTGATCGGCATAAGGAGGTGGAAACGGATGAGGCCGGAGCTCATGAAAAATTCGGCGTCGGACCCGCGTCCATTCCTGACTGGCTGGCGTTGGTCGGAGACACGGCGGATGGAATCCCGGGTGTTCCGAAATGGGGCGCGAAATCAGCGGCTGCATTGCTCGCTGTTTACGGTTCCTTCGAGAAAATACCGGCCAAGGCCAGCGACTGGTCCGTGAAAGTTCGTGGCGCCGAGGCCCTGGCGGCTAGCCTGAACGCGCATCGCAAGGAGGCAAAGCTTTACCGTCAGCTCGCAACCCTGCGTGACGATGTGCCGCTCCAGGAAACCGTTTCCGATCTTCGCTGGCGCGGCGCTCGTCGCAAGGAACTGGAAACCCTCTGCCAGGAGCTGGGCGAAAGCAACTGGCTTCAGAAAGTGACTCTGTGGGCCGAATAATCAAGCCTGAGTGCCATACGCAGTGCTGGTGACCATGACATCCTTCACGACAAACTGATCATTCACCAGTTTCCACATGGCCGCGAAAGTCTGTTCCCAGGATATGTCGGTTAAGAATTCATCCACACGGCTGAGCCAGGCATCATAGCCGGCTTTATCAGCCAGAATGGATTCCGCACGGATAATAAAGGCATCCGCATCATCGGCGATCGACACGAGATTCTTCACACCATAAGGATGCACGACATCCCGAATCGAGGTGGAGATGACCCGACGGCCTGCGGCCAGATACTCCGGAGTCTTGGTCGGACTGATATAGCGGGTCGCATCGTTTCGCGCAAACGGCAAAATCGCGATATCCCAGCTGGCCAGATACCGGGGCAGGTCTTCGTAAGTTTTTCCGCCTAAATAATGAATATTTGGCTGGCGGGGAAGGCTGGCCGGATCAATTTTCACGATCGGTCCTACCATGACGATTTGCCAATCGGGTCGTTTGCTGGCGATCTGATCCAAAAGTTCCAGATCAATGCGTTCATCAATCACACCCACATATCCAAGCCTGGGACGCGGAATGCCGGCCTGATCGTGAGGCTCGGACGTCATGTCGCGAGCCTGCGCGAAATGGGCGACGTCCACGCTGCTGGGAAAGGGATAAACCCTTTGATGCAGGTGGCGCTTGGCGTTGAAGAGACTGAATCCGCCCGTGAAAACAAGGTCGACTCGATTCAGAAGACTCTGCTCCATCAGGGGCAATTCCTGGGGCGCGCCTTTGAAATTCGACAGCTGATCCATGCAATCATAAACGCTGACCACCGGACGCAGATGATGCGAATGCTTCAAATGCATGGGACTGTAGTACCAGGTGATATACCGAATGATGCCATGGTCGTCCATCATCTCGTTCAGAAACTTTTTCATCCAGAGATTGGTTTCCATTTCGCCGTATCCTCGGGGCAGGTGAGGAGTGGCGACAAAGATATTATCGGCTTCCTCTCTGACCTGAAGTTCAGGGACTGCATTGTCACTCGTAATCGGTTCTTCAAAGAAAAATACACGTCCCTCTTTGGCAATACGACTCATCAAATGCTGGGGACGCTGAAAGACAAAGTTCCAGCGGAGATGCGAAAAACAAATGAGATCGGGGGAACTGCTGCTTGCAAATGCCATCTGAAATTTTTTCATCGTTCACTCCTCGCTACAGGCATCATCATTGCAATAGCTGTACCGAGGCAGGCAAAGCCAAGAGGCCCATTCTTTGCTGAAGTGACGTAACAGATTCAGTAGGGTCTTCGGAACGCATAATCTTCACCCATTGACGCTTGTTGATAATTCAGATACGCAGTCTTCACCCAGCAATAATGAAATATCGAAGGATAGAGGCTGTGTTCACGGAAGCGGTCCTATTGTTTTGGCAATTTACCTTGTGCTATCTTTTCGCAGGATGCTTAACGGTTCTCCAAAGAGCACGGATTTTCTCTTCTTACACATGGTGGGCAATATATGAAGGAGAAGCACAGAACGTCGTTGGACTTGGATCTGCATCATCTCCATCCAAGACCTCAGTTCTGCCGGAAGCACTGGCATTCACTCAATGGTCCCTGGAAATTCTGCTACGATGACACCAGCCGCTTTCAAAAGCCCTCGGATGTCGCGCAGTGGGATCATACGATTGAAGTTCCGTTTGCTCCTGAAACCGAACGCAGTGGAATAGGCGACGTGACATTTCACTCGGTCTGCTGGTACCAGCGCGAGTTTCAGCTTCCTCTCACGAATCAGGAACGCCTGCTCCTGCACTTTGGAGCCGTGGACTATCTGGCTCAGGTCTGGGTGAACGATCAATTTGTTGGTCGGCATGAAGGCGGTCACACCCCCTTTCATTTTGATATTACGCATTGTCTCAATGACGACGGCCCTCAGATCATTACCGTCAAGGTGGAAGATAATCCGCAAGATCTGGCCAAGCCCCGCGGAAAGCAGGACTGGCAGTTGGAGCCGCATAGCATCTGGTATCCGCGCACGACGGGGATCTGGCAAACGGTTTGGCTGGAGCCTGTGCCTGAAACCTATATCGGCAACGTGCGCTGGACACCGCATCTGGAGCGTTGGGAAATTGGCTTCGAGGCCTTCATTGAGGGCTGCGTGCGGCGCGAGCTGCAGATTCGTTTGAAACTGACGCTCGATGATCAGGTGCTGGTGAACGACAGCTACCAGGTGATTCTGGGTGAAGTGCATCGCAGAATCGCGCTCTCCGACCCCGGGGTCGATGACTTCCGAAACGAACTCCTCTGGAGTCCTGAAAAACCTACACTTATTAAAGCGCAAATCGAGCTTTATGCGGATAATGAGTGCGTGGATCGTATGCATTCGTATACAGCCCTCCGCTCGGTTTCCATACAGCATGGCGATTTCCTGCTGAATGGCCGGCCCTACTATCTGCGCATGGTGCTCGATCAGGGCTACTGGCCGGAAAGCTTCATGACCGCGCCCGATGGCGAGGCCTTGAAACGCGATATTGAACTCGTCAAGGCCATGGGCTTCAATGGTGTTCGCAAACATCAGAAGATCGAGGACCCGCAGTTTCTTTTCTGGGCCGACGTCCTGGGTCTGACGGTCTGGGAAGAGATGCCGAGCGCCTATCGTTTCACGCATGAAGGCGTGGAACGGATCACGCGGGAATGGATCGAGGCCATCGACCGTGACTATAGTCACCCCTGCATAGTCACCTGGGTGCCCTTCAACGAATCCTGGGGCGTACCCGACCTTGCAGAAAAGGCCTCGCACCGCAGCTGTGTGCAGGCTCTCTATCACCTGACAAAAACTCTCGATCCTACCCGTCCCGTCATTGGCAATGATGGTTGGGAAAGCACGGCCACCGACATCATCGGGATCCATGATTACGATAATCATCCCGCGGCTTTCAAGGAACGCTACGATCCTGCGCTTTCGATGAACGAAATTCTGAATCGACGCAGTCCGGCTGGAAAGATGATCACCATCGAGGGCTATAACAGCCAGAATCAGCCTATAATGCTGACCGAGTTCGGCGGCATCGCATTCACCAAGGAAAAGCCCGGCACGAGCAACGCCTGGGGCTATGCCGTATGCACGTCGTCGCGGGATTTGAAAAAACAGTACAGCGAACTCTTGAGCGTGGTGCATCAGCTGAAGCTCTTCCGTGGTTTTTGCTATACGCAGTTCACGGACACGTTCCAGGAGGCCAACGGTCTGCTCTTTGCAGATCGAACACCGAAGATTGATATCGAAACTCTGGCCATGTTTACCAGGGGTTTCCAACGTGATCGCGCGGAAATCACTTTGGAAGACGCGGATACGGCCGGACAACAGATGGGGTGTGAGTGAGATGCAGTATAAAAGTCGTTTCACCAAACCGGATGGCCGAACTCTTCTGCTTTATAGCCGCCGTCCCATCGATGCGAATATCGTGGCCACCAGTCCCTCGCCGACTCCGGTGTCGCTGGAGGGCTCGCACATGCGTTGGCATCCTCTGCGTGGCGAATGGGTAGCCTATGCGCGCCACCGGCAGAACAGGACGTTTCTGCCGCCGAAAGAATTCAATCCCCTGGCACCGACGGTTAATCCCGAGTTTCCCACGGAACTGCCTCAGGGGGATTACGACGTCGCTGTCTTTGAAAATATGTTTCCGACTTTGAGTGAAAAAGCGGTACCTCCTCCGCAAATTCCCGGCGTGGAAACTTATCCGGCCCTGGGCGTCTGCGAAGTCGTGGTCTTCACCAAAGACCCGACCATGTCTCTGGGACGTTTGCCGCTCGATCACATTCAATTGCTGCTTGAGGTCTGGGGCGACCGGACCCGAGAGATCGGTGCACGCGCGGATATCAAATACGTCATGCCCTTTGAAAATCGAGGCGTGGAAGTCGGCGTAACCTTGCATCACCCGCATGGCCAGATCTATGCGTACCCCTTCGTACCGCCGGTTCCGGCCCGTGAAAACGCACAGCAGCTCGCGTATTATGAAAAAAACGGCACGGGGCTTCTGGCTTCGTTCATTGAGCGTGAGATTCGCGAACGCATGCGACTGATTTATGAAGGGCCCCATGCGGTCGCTTTTGTGCCGGCCTGTGCGCGCTACCCTTATGAAGTGTGGGTGGCTCCTAAACGCGCCGTACCCACCATGGATCGCCTGGAAGAGCATGAACGGGCGGATCTTGCCCGGGCTTTGAAAACTGTTCTTTTGAAATTTGATGCGCTCTGGTCACGTCCATTTCCCTATCTGATGACTTTTCATCAGGCACCTACCGATGGGCGTGAACATCCGGAGTCCCATTTTTATCTTGAATTCAGTCCTCCTTATCGCAGCTCGGATCGGCTTAAGTTTTTGGCGGGCACAGAGCTTGGCGCGGGCCTCTTCGCCAATGATAGCTTGCCGGAAGACAAGGCCCGGGAGCTGCAGGGAGTGGAGGTGACCTTTGAGTGAAATAGATCAGAAATTGGCCACGATGCGCCAGCTGCTGGCGCGGCAGGGCATGGCCGGTTTCCTTTTGCGAGGGACCGACTGGTTCGCCTGGGCCACGGGTGGCAGCTCCAACACAGTGCTGCTCGCAGCGGAAACAGGAGTTGCGGAAGTCCTGGTCACGCTGCGGGATGCTTATATCCTTACAGATTCCATCGAAGCCGAACGGTTCCTGAATGAAGAGGCACCCACCCCTTATTTGGTATGGAGTGCGCCCTGGCAGGATCCTTTTGCACGCAAAGCATTTGTTCTGGACCAAACCCGAGGCGGTCTTTTAGCAAGCGATCGGCCGCGCGGCGTTGAGTATGCTTTGCCGCGCGACCTCTGGCTTTTAAGGCGTGAGCTGATGCCTGAAGAGCAGGATCGTTATCGTCTCCTGTGCCTGGAAGCGGCAGAAGCGATGACCGAGACTTTGGAAGCCGCTCACCCCGACTGGACAGAATTCGATCTGGCCGCCGCGGGTTCGGCCGCCCTTTGGAAAAGGGGCATTCATCCCGCATTAACGATGGCCGGTGGTGAAAATCGCCTGCCTCGTTATCGGCATCCTGTCGCGTCACGCGAAAAGCTCGGGAGTCGGGCCATGCTGGTTTTTTGCGCGCGCCGGCATGGGCTTTATGCGAATCTCTCGCGCTTTGTCTATTTCCGCAAGCCGGACAAGGACGAAGAAAAACACAAACTCGATCTTGCGCATGTGGAAGCTGCAGCCTGGCAGGCCAGCCGCCCCGGTGTGCCGCTCAGCAAGATTTATGAAAAGATAGTCGCAGCCTATGAAAGCATGGGGTACGTCGATGAACCAAGTCGTCATCATCAGGGCGGCCCCACGGGTTACCTGGCGCGTGAGGAAGTGGCTTCACCGCAGAGCACGGATCCTGTCGCGGATGGTACCGCGTTGGCCTGGAATCCCAGTGTGAAAGGTGGAAAGATCGAGGATACTATCCTGGTTCGTGGTTCACAGACCGATATTCTCACAGTCGATCCGCGCTGGCCGACGTTTGAATTTGCGGATCGGAAACGCCCTGACTTTCTGGTGAAACTATGAAAACTGCTTTTCAAAGACTGTTCGATCGCAGCCCAACGAGCATGGTGGAAGCCCCTGGACGCGTGAATCTGATCGGCGAGCACACCGATTACAATGGTGGTTTCGTCCTGCCCACTCTGATTCCGCAAAAAACCCTGGTGCATCTGGCTCCGCGCAAGGACCGCAAGGTTCAACTGTCCACCATGGATCGCGACGGGCATATGCGCCGCTTTACGTATCAAATCGGTGAAGAGCATGCTCAGGATGCGTGGGGCGATTATATTCAAGGTCTGACCTGGCTTTACGCGCGCGAAGGAATCAACGTCCAGGGTTTTGATGCGCTGATCACTTCGCATGTGCCGATGGGAGCCGGCCTTTCTTCAAGTGCGGCGCTCCTGGTGGCGTTTTCACGGGCTCTGCGCGAGGCTTTTTCCTTGAGTCTGACCGATGTGCAGATCGCTCTTTTGTGCCAAAGAGTTGAAAACGAGTTCGTCGGGGCCCGCGTTGGCATTATGGATCAGATGGCCATCAGCCTGGGCGATCATAATCATGCCTTGTTTTTGGATACGCGGGATCTCAGTACGCGTCTGATTCCTTTGCCCTGGAATAAGATGGATCTCTTCGTCATTAATTCCGGCGTGAGGCACCGGCTCAGCGAAGGCGGCGGTTACAACAGCCGCCGTTCAGAATGCGAAGAAGCCTGCCATCTTCTGGGCGTGAAGCAGCTGCGGGATATCACGGACCCGGATCGTTTGGGTTCCCTGCCCCAGCTCTATCAAAAACGGGCGCGGCATGTGGTGACGGAAAATCAACGGGTTCTGGAGGCCGTGGAAGCCCTGCAGAACGGCGATATGCTGCGCCTTGGGAAGCTGATGCAGGAGTCGCATCTTTCCATGCGGGACGATTATGAAGTGTCTGTGCCCGAAATCGATATCCTGGTCGAGGAATCCCTGCGCGAGCCCGGAGTTTTCGGAGCGCGACTGACAGGAGGCGGCTTCGGTGGCTCCATCGTGGGGATCTGCGAGCCGAAACAGGCGCTTCTTGTCGCAAAACACATCGTGGAACGAGCCCGGCAACGCTTTGATGAAACGCCTACCATCCTGGTTCCCGAAAGTTTCTAAACAGCCAATGTTTTAGTCTCCTGGCGCAAATTGCTGCTTATGGGCCAGGAGTCCTCTGCATTCCCACTCTATTTTTTTCCATATTTGCTGCACGTTAAATGCTGCCAGTAATAATGGCTGGCCTTTTGCATTGTATTCAGAAGTCGAAACTAGAGGAGGATAAATGTATGAGTGCATTTCTCAGAAGGTTTTACTTATGGATTGTCGCCTTGTTTGGAGGCGTGTTCCCTTCCACTCTTTTACTGGCTGACGCGAGTCTTTGCGAACGATTGGAGACGCTGATTCAGGATCCGAAGATTGCCATACACCTGGAATCGCGTGCCGATGGTTTTGTGATGAAGGCTCAAAGCCGTGAACCCGAGAGTCAAAAGACAGCGCGTTCGTTCGCGGTCGAAGTTTTAAAAGAGCATAATCTTGAAAACGAAGTTCCGCGAACCAATGGCTATGGACTTCCTGAACAGTGAATTCGAGGACCAGCGGCATGGGGTGAATTCCGTCCCATGCCCAGCTTGATTCCTCCGCCCCGCCCGCGATAGGATACTACTTAACCAAAACTCCCAAGATTCTGAACGACTTTAATCAGATGATGCCCGGAAATATTAAAACATTCCGCGACCCGTTTGATTTGCAACAGACGCTTCAGCGTGTAAAGCCAGATAAATAGGTACGCGAAACGAATGTTTTGAGTGAAGGGATACATCCATGATCGTCCTTTGCTCCCCTTGTGTGAAATGCTCCAGCGGAAGGAGCATATGATTTAATTATTTCAGCATGGGCAGGATCGGGAAATATTTTTATCTAATAATATCAATACTTTAATGCTTGGCTCTGCCATTGCATTGGGTAAAATGCGGTCAGCCATTCGCAGCCGCAACCCTCGATAGGTTTATGTTTCACTTTTCACGGAGTCTCTCATGAAATCCTCTTGCTTGTGTCTCAGGCGATCCATCCTTGCCCTGGGGGCCTTGTTGCTCCTTCACAATATCGCTCCTCAGGGGCTGGCCGCTGATTTGCCAACAGAAGAAGCAAAACTTACGTTCGCACCTGAAGTGCCTCCGCCTTTGAAGCGCAATACTCCCGCCAAGGTCATCGTCCGTCTGGAAGCCAAGGAACTCGTATCCCGCCTCGCTGATGGCGTTGACTATACGTTTTGGACGTTCGGCGGTCAGGTTCCGGGAAAATTTATCCGCATCCGTGAAGGTGATACCGTTGAATTCCATTTCAGCAACCATCCTAGCAGCAAGATGCCTCATAACATCGACCTTCACGCCGTGACAGGTCCTGGCGGTGGCGCGGCCTCATCGTTCACAGCGCCCGGTCATGAATCAACGTTCTCATTCAAGGCTCTTAACCCTGGCCTCTATATTTACCACTGCGCAACCGCCCCTGTGGGTATGCATATCGCCAACGGTATGTACGGCCTGATCTATGTCGAGCCCAAGGAACCCCTGCCTCCAGTTGATCGCGAATACTATGTCCTGCAGAGTGAATTCTATACCAAAGGCAAATACGGTGAACGCGGTCTGCAAGCCTTTAGCATGGACAAGGCCCTGCGGGAACAACCCGATTATGTGGTCTTCAACGGCTCGGTCGGTGCGTCTGCAAACAAACCCATGACGGCCAAAGTTGGCGAGACCATCCGTCTTTTCGTCGGGAACGGCGGACCCAACCTTGTGTCCTCCTTCCATGTGATCGGTGAAATCTTCGATCGTGTTTACATTGAAGGCGGAACGGCGATCAACAAAGATGTTCAAACCACTCTCGTGCCTGCTGGTGGCTCGGCTATCGTCGAATTCAAAGCCGATGTGCCCGGAACCTTCATCATCGTCGACCACTCCATCTTCCGCGCCTTCAACAAAGGGGCACTGGCTCAGATCAAAGTGGAAGGCGACGACAACAAGGCCATCTATTCCGGTAAAGAGCGGGACGATGTGTACCTGCCTGAAGGTTCAGGCATTCAAACCATTGATACGGGAACCAAGGCCGCTCCTGCTGCCAAGACCAAAGCTGAGCGCATCGCTGTCGGTAAAAAAGTATACGACACCAACTGTGCAGCCTGTCACCAGCCGAATGGTGAGGGGATACCCCGTGCCTTTCCTCCACTCGCCAAGTCTGACTTCCTGAATGCTGATAAGGCCCGGGCGGTAAAAGCCGTGGTGCATGGTTTGGAAGGCAAGATCACAGTCAATGGCGCCGAGTATGACAGCGTGATGCCGGCCTGGTCTTTAAGCGACGATGATGTGGCCAACGTGCTGACTTTCGTCTACGCGTCCTGGGGCAACAGCGGCAAGGAAGTGACGCCGGCTGAAGTCGCTGCTGCCAAAGCCACTAAAAAGTAACACGAGGAACGGCCTATGAGAACGACCAGGGTTTCCGCTCTTATACTGATGCTACTCTTCGCAAGGGAGCGTACCCTGGCTCAGACGCCGGTGCCCATGATTCAAATTCCAGCGGGTGTCTATGAGTCCTTCGTACCGGAAAAGAAAACACCGAGCGCTCCGCTCAAGGCGCCTTTGATTCAGGTGGCCGCTTTCCTTCTGGATAAAACACCCGTCACCAATCTCGATTTCCTTCGCTTTGTGGAAGCCCATCCCGAGTGGCAAAAGGATAAGGTCACTTCGCTTTTTGCGGATGCGACCTATCTTTCCCACTGGGAAGGCGCTTTAAAACCAGGATCTCAGGCACCCGACCAAAGTCCTGTGATTCACGTCTCCTGGTTCGCCGCGCGGGCTTTCTGCAAGGCTCAGGGCAAACGTCTGCCGACGACCTATGAATGGGAATATGCGGCCAGCCCGGAATTTTTTGGCAAGTCCGCGACCGATCGCGAGGCGTTTTTGCAGACGATCCTGGAATGGTATTCCCGGCCCTCACCTTCGGTCCTGGGACCTGTGGGGCAGCCCACTCAACATCGGTTGGGCGTTCAGGACCTGCATGGGCTCATCTGGGAATGGACGGCTGATTTCAGTTCCAACATTGCATCCACCGAACAGCGGGATAATTCCGCGCCCAATACTGCGGAATTCTGTGGCGCATCGACTCTGGGTGGGAAAGATCCCACGAATTACGCGAGCTATATGCGCTTTGCTTTTCGCAGCAGCTTAAAAGGAGGGTTTTCCCTTGCGAATCTTGGCTTCCGTTGCGCGCGCGATGTCGCGCCTTAAACTTTGGGTCCTGATCTTCATCGTCGTTCTGCCTGTTGTTACCGCCCAGCCTCTCATGGGCAAGGACAGCAAGGGCAGCCTTCACGAACTGACAAGCGTATGGAAGGATCAGAATGGCAAAACCTTTCAATGGAAAGATGCCCAAGGCAGGGTGCTGCTGGTGAGCATGGTCTATACCAGCTGTCAGCAGACCTGCCCTTTGATCATGAGCGAGATGAGCGCTCTGCAGAAATCCCTGCCCGCGGCGCTCCAGGATAAGGTGGACGTCCTGCTGTTCAGCATGGACCCCAAACGCGATACGCCCGAGCGCCTCAAGGCCTATGCCACAGAACGCAAGCTGAACCCGAACTGGCGTCTTTTCAATGGTGCCGAGGATGATGTTCTGGAACTCGGAACGGTGCTGGGGTTCCGCTACAAAAAAATGGAAACAGGTGATTTCGCCCACTCGAATATCTTCACCGTGGTGGATCAGAAGGGGCAGATGCAGCATCAGCAGCTGGAACTTTTCAAAGGGCGGGCCGATACCGTGGCTGTCATGCAGAACCTTTTGAAGACTCCATAAAAAGGAGGAGCGCCGTGTCCCGTATCCTTTCCTTCATTCTGCTCACGAGTTTGACTCTGGCCTGCGGCCGCGATTCCGGCTCGTCAGGCCCGGCCCCGCAGGAGGCCCAGGACGATGCGACTGCGCGTTGCGCGGCCGTGTCTTCCTCCATCACGCGCATCACTGATGTGATCGCGCTCATCAACAGTCTGCCGAAGCCCGTCACGCTCGATTGCGTGATTGCAAGTCTCCGGCGTCCTTTCGCACTGAATGCGACGGCCAGCGTGATCAGCGCGCAGCCGGCGAGCAGTCGCGACAAGCCGCGCATATTCCTGCATCATGAAGGACTCTTTCTTTCCGTCGTTCCCGGCACTGCAACCTTGGAGTTCGGAGAAACCTGGCAGAGTATTTATTCCATCAAGGGCGAACTGACTTTTCCCATCCAGGAGAACCTTGCGGATAACGCACCTTTTGTCGGCATTGGCCCCATCTTCAGCAGCAGCCAAAATCAAACACGCTGCGGTGCCCCCTGTCACCTGACAACAGTGGAATACTCCAAACAAGGCGGTGTGACGATCTTTGCCTCGCAGATTGTGCGTCCCAATCCCGCGCTGGATATTCCTTTGGATGAATTAAAAGCCGCGTGGAAAAATTGCAGCACGCCTGATGATCCTGCGTGCCAGCTTTATAATGCTCTCTTTGACGAGGCCGATCCTTTGAGCTTCGAGTTCAACGAAGACTTTCCCTTCTTCTGATCACCTCTGCGCGAAGTTCTCCGCAGGCGCGCTGAATAACGCTATATTTAGTGGTTGAAATGAAATTGAAACACTAGATATGCTAAAGGCATGAGTTCTTCAGCGCGGAGTTGCTGTGATGCGCTATGCCTTTGCTGATGTTGTATTTCAGGAAGTTCCCGACGAAATTTCCCTCCTTTTTTTTATCTGTGGCTGCCCGCATCGCTGCCCTGGCTGTCATTCGGCAAGCCTATGGAATGCCGAGCAGGGTGATTCCCTCAGTTTGGATGTTTATGGCGAATGGCTCGACCGTTATGCCGGTCTTGTCACGTGCATACTTTTTTTCGGCGGCGAGTGGTGGCCGGAGCAGCTGGCATTACTCCTGAAGACCGCGCAGGGAAGGGGATTCAAAACCTGCCTCTATACCGGCCTTGAACGCGTGAGTCCCGAAATTCAAACGCATCTTGATTATCTGAAAACAGGTCCCTGGAATCCACGTCTCGGTGGATTGGATCAACCGGGAACCAATCAACGATTCCTACGGCTCGACACAGGTGAAGTTCTTAATTCCCGATTCCATAGATGAGGTTCATGCCATGCTCAAGCTGTCCCTGCCCCAGATCCAGAATAAAGTGGCGTTCATTCAGTCCTATATGTCACCCGAGAACGCTGCCTCTTCGTCCCGATTTGATGCCAACGCGAATGTGACCAGCAAGAATCTTGCAACCCTGGAAGCCGAGCTGCATAAAGATATCAGCATCCAGATCAACCGGCATCTGATCAGCCAGAAGATTCGGGAACTATTTGACGAGGAAACGGCCGCGGAATATTTGCGGCAGATTGAAGATCATGAGATTTATGTTCATGATGAGACCTCTTTGAAACCTTACTGCGCTTCCGTCAGCCTTTACCCCTTCCTGCTGCATGGACTCAGGCCTTTGGGCGGAGAGTCGTCCGCGCCGCAGCATCTGGATAGTTTCTGTGGATCATTCATCAATCTCGTCTTCGCCCTGAGCTCGCACTTTGCTGGGGCTATCGCGACTGTGGAATTCCTGATGTATTTTGATCATTTTGCGCAGAAAACCCTGGGCTCTGACTATCTTGTGGAATCACCGCAGATCGTGCGCAAAAAATTCGAACAGATCGTCTACTCGATCAACCAGCCGGCCTCGGCGCGCGGATATCAGTCCGTCTTTTGGAATATTTCGATCTATGACCAGCATTATTTCTCGCATATGTTCGGCGATTTCTATTATCCAGACGGCACGCAACCTTCCTGGGAATCTGTGGAAAGGCTGCAAAGATTTTTCATGGGCTGGCTGAACGAAGAACGCACGCGCGCCGTGCTGACGTTTCCGGTCGTGACGGCTGCCATGCTCATCGACGCAAGCGGGCCCCGCGATCTGGAATTCGCCCGCTTTTGCAGTCAGGAGCTGAGCGAAGGCAACAGCTTCTTCGTTTACACGTCCCCCCGGGCCGACAGCCTTTCCAGCTGCTGCCGTCTGCGGAATGAAATCAATGACCTGACCTTCAGTTATACTTTGGGTGCGGGCGGCATCGCGACAGGGTCCATCAATGTGATCACGATCAACATGAATCGGCTCATTCAGGACCGCCGCGATCTGGCCAGCGAGGTCCAGAAGATTTATAGATACCAGATGGCTCATGACGCCTTGATCCGGGACTACCGGAAAGCGGGGCTGCTGCCCGTTTATGACGCTGGTTTTATCACGCTCGAAAAACAGTATCTGACGATCGGGTTGAATGGTCTCCTGGAAGCTGCGGAAGCCGAGGGTCTCACGCCCGGCCGTAACGAGGCTTATATCGAGTTCATTCAAAAGCATCTGAAGGTGATCTATGACGAGAATCGCAAGGCCTCCAGGACCTATGGGCGGCTCTTCAACACCGAGCTCGTCCCGGCCGAAAACCTGGGCGTGAAGAACGCCCAATGGGATCGCAAGGATGGCTATTTCGTGCCGCGCGACTGCTATAACTCCTATCTTTATCCCGTGGAGTCCGAGGGGGTGAACGCGATCGATAAATTCATCCTGCACGGCCATGAGACCTGCCAGTACCTGGACGGTGGCTCGGCGCTGCATTTGAATCTTGAAGAATACCTGTCCGCCGCGCAGTACATGGATCTTCTGCGCGTTGCGGCACGGACCGGCTGCAATTATTTCTGTACCAACATCCTGATCACGCTCTGCAATGAATGCGGTCATACCGATAAGCGAACCCATCGCGCGTGCGTGCGCTGTGGAAGCGGGAATGTGGATCACGCCACCCGGGTCATCGGTTATCTGAAGCGCGTGAAGAGTTTTTCAAAGGCTCGGCAGAAGGAGCATGCGGAACGGTTCTATGGGCACGTTCGCGGCTTATAGCCTAGCCTCGGGCTGCTTTTTTCATAAAACCATCGACAACCGAGAGAAGGTCGTCCATCTCAAACGGCTTTTCCAGCCATCCGTTGGCTCCTGTTTCCTGGGCGCGTAGCCGAATGTCTTCTGCGGCCGAGATGATCACAAAGGGGATGGTGCGATCACGCTCCTCTTTCAGGCGGCGGCTGAATTCCCAGCCGTTCATCACCGGCATTTTCATGTCGAGAAGGATCAGGTCCGGATTCAGGCTTTGCAGGAGTTTCCAGGCTTCCAGGCCGTTCGCCGCGGCCTTGACCGCATAACCATGCATGGTCAGGATCTGATCCAGAAGATCCCTGCAGTATTCATCATCTTCAACAACCAAAATGGTTGGCTGCTGTTTATCGGTCATTGGGATTTCTCCTTTGTCGGAAGCTCCATGATAAGACAGCTTGCCTTGAAGTCCCGGCTGTTTTTTAGCTGAATTCGCTAAACCGCAATCGTCTTCTTGATTGGGTGAAAACCCTCTGTCCTTGATACTTTTGCACGGCCTGAACTTTTCTTAACTGGACAAGGCCGGTTCCAGATTTATCTCCCCCTCTTTTTTCCTGCTATATGTTTAAGTGTCTTACATAAAAAACCCCAGATACCGCCCGGGCTTTTATTGTTATGAATGAGTCTGAACTTGGCTTCATTTTGAATGGAGGAATCTTTCGATGAAGATCTCTGAAATGATGACCCAGGAAACTGTCTTGATGAGTCCGGAAACCCATTGCCGGCGCGCCTGTGAAATTATGCGCGACAGTGATATTGGCTTCATTCCTGTGACTGACGGTGATCGAATTCTAGGCGCCGTGACCGATCGCGATATTGCCACGCGTGCGATCGCGCAAGGGCTTGACCCGGACAGCACGCCCGTGCGCGAGGTGATGAGCCGCGAGATCGTCTATATCTTCGAAGATCAGGATGAACTGGAAGCCGCCCGCCTGATGCAGGTGAAACAAATTCGGCGGCTGGTGGTGCTGAATCGTGACAAGCGCCTTGTGGGTATTCTCTCGCTTTCTGATCTTTCCTCGCATGCCCGCGATCATGCTCTGGCCGGTGAGGTTCTGGAAAGCATGATGGATCATGGCCAGCATGCGCAGGTCCCCTCATGAAGATTCCATGAAGTTTCCTTTCATACTGGATCTTTAGGGCTAATTTTGCTTCCATCCTCCTCATGACTTCAGTCCAACATGAGGAGGTTTCATGCGCTTTATTTTCGGTATCGCCTGTCTGGTCCCCATGACTTTGGCAGCTCAGGTTCCTGTTTTGGATGCCACCACGGAAACCGCGCCCATTCCCGCCGGCTTTTCGGATAGCGATGATGCTGCGGTTTGGGCTCATCCGAGAGATCCGAAGAAAAGCATCATACTCGGGACCAGCAAGTACGACGAAGGAGGGCAGGGCGGTTTAGGTGTTTACGCGCTCGATGGCCAGGAATTGCAGTTTTTTTCCGGCAGTAAACTCAATAGCGTCGATATCCTGAACAACCTCGCTGTGGCCACGAATCGAAGCGACAACGCGCTTGACCTTTATCGCATTCAGGACGGCCGCGTGAGCTTTCTGAAGCGCGCGTACCTGCTGGATGCCCAGGGACAATCGTTTGAGCCCTACGGGCTTTGCCTCGCTCCAGGTGATGATGAGAGCGTTCGGATTTACCTGCCGACCAAGACCGGCGTTCTCTATGAATACTCCCTGAACAAAAAGAAAAAGCTCGCTCTGAAAAACACCTATGACCTCGCGGCCGTGGTGACGCCGGAGCAGGACGCCCGAATGCAAAGCGTGGTGACCAAGGAAACCATAGCCGAAGGGGAAGAGGAGGAACTGGAAGAGAACCTTGCGGAACGCTTTATTCTGGAAGGCTGCGTGCATGATCCTCGCAGCGGCATGCTGTATATCGGCATGGAAAACCTTGGCATCTGGCGTTTGAAGGCGAAGGCGCTTGAGCTTGTCATTCCGGTCCAAGGCTCCTGGACGGACCTGGACAGCTGGGCCAAACCGGGCGTACCGCGAGTTACCGATGATATTGAAGGCATGGATATCGTCTCGCATAAGGGGCGCAGCTACCTCCTCTTTTCGAGCCAGGGTCTTTCGGAATTCACTCTCTATGATCTGGATCGATTGAATTGGATGGGGAATTTCAAGATCCGTCTGAATGCGAAGGATCCTGTAAGTCTGACCGATGGACTTGCCATCCAGGGCGGAAATCTTGGCCCGCGCTATCCGAAGGGTGTTCTTGTGGTTCATGATGATGAAAACACGGATAAGGACGGCAACACCCAGCCCGCCAACTATAAGATCGTGTCTCTGAAAAAGCTTTGGGATATATTCGCTGGCGGCCCCGCCCATGACATGGGAAAATGAAAGGATTATTGCGAATCTGGAGTTAAGCTTGTGTCTGCCGAACATCCTGTGAAGGCCGCTGTGGTGTCCAGTACCCTTTATCCGATGAACATTCCCATCCATGTGCCCTTTACCATTTCCCGGGAAAGCCTGCCAACGGCAGAGATTATCCTGGTGGAAATTCATAGCGAACATGGACTGGTCGGCCTGGGGGAATGCGCGCCTTTCCCCTCGCTGACCGGCGATACGATGAAGTCCGCAGCGGAGGTCGCCCGTGGTCTTCTGGACGAAATTCATGGCTGCACCACGCAGAAAGGTTTTGAGCGCCTGCGTAAACTGAAAACGGAAGTGATCACGCAATCCATCACCGCCTATGTGGGTGTCGAGGGCGCGCTCTGGGATCTTCATGCGCGGGAGCTGGGTCGTCCTTTGACGCAGCTTTGGGGTGCGGGCCGGCAGACCCAACTTGAAACCGATATCACGCTGCCTATTATGGATCCGCATGCGGTCCAGGGTTTTTGGGACATTTATCAGTCCTATGGTTTTGGTTTGATCAAGATCAAAGTCTCGGGACATGTTCAGGATGATCTGGATATGATCCTGGAGCTGAAGCATGTGGCTCCTGCGGGCATGCGTTTCATCCTGGATGGCAATCAGGGTTTCACCGTCGCGAATGCGGAAGCCCTGGTGTCGCGACTGAAGGCGATCGACGTTCATCCGCTGTTTTTCGAACAGCCTTTGCCTGAAGATGATGTACCCGGTTTTGTGCGGCTGGCGCAGAAGCTGCCGATTCCCATCTGCGTGGATGAAACGGTGCGTTCGCATAAGGATCTGCAGAGGCTTTTGGAGCTGGGGCTGAAGCCCATCGTCAACATCAAGATCATGAAGTCAGGGATCGAAGACTCGCTTCGCATCATTGCTCTGGCACAGCGTGCGGGCTGCCCTTTGATGATAGGCGGCATGCTGGAAAGCGAGGTCGCGATGGGACTTTCGCTGCAGATCGCATGTGCGACGGAAGCTGTGACCTATGCGGATCTCGATACGCCTTTTTTCTTTAAAGAGCGGGTGTGTGAAGACAGTCCGTGGCACCCCTGCCGGGCCCAATTGCAGCTGCCGCCCGGAGTGGGTCATGGGCTGACGCGCAGGGTTTAGCGGGCCTTGTCGGAAAACCAGCTGGCCTTTAAGCAGATACGCGCGGCATCCGGCGGACTCTTGGGAAGCACACGGCCTTCGGGCTCCACGACGACTTCGATTTTTTCGCCTTCATCATCCATGGCGTTGAAGAGGGCCGGCGCTTCGCTTGAAAGTTCCGGCCAGTCATGAAAATCCCAGGCGTCCTGGGGCTGACGGAAGGAATATGACACGGCCCAGAGCGGGCCTTTTTCCATGGGACAATTCCAGCTCAGCTCATCCCTCTCCAGAAGAAACGCATCCCGCGGACAACTGGTTTGGAAGGACAGGATATTCATGTTACCAAAGGCTGGAATTTGCGGCAAAAGCAATGACGAGGACCTATCCTCGATATCATACTGAAGTTCAAGCCAGGCGCCCTCTTTCACATCGGATGCATCGAGTGTCACGAAACCATCGACCCAGTCCACACTGAGGCCTTCACCCTCGTTATCCTGAATCACGCGGGCTTGGAGGTGACGCGGGCGTTCTTTCACTCTCAGGGGATAACGCGTTTCCGGAATGTCCTGCCGTATCCAGCTGAGCGCAATCTCGCTGGAGCGATCTTTTTTCGGATTCCAGACCAGAGCATCATCGAAGACACTCCAGGTATCTCCGGCTCCGGTGACCTGAAGCGACGAGGCCTCACGAATGGAGCGGGGCAGGGGCAGGTGAAAGAGGGCCGCTGCCTTCTGAAGAGGCGGCGCTCGATGACCCGAGGGCAGGGCCACGGCATCGGCAAGCATGGAAGGTGACGTCGTGCATTGGGAGGCGCTGAGAGAGCCGTTCGAAGGTTCACTCTGAGGCACAAAGCTCAAGGCCACCTGCTCTTGAATATGAATCATTTTGATTTGAACGGTGATGTGCTTGCCGCTTTCGGTCTGCTCGACTTTTACGCGTGCTGAGGATAGCGCGCTGGATTCACGGCTTTTTTCCAGGTGAATGGAAAAAGGCCCTAAGGCACGCGCGGCGTCGGGAAATATCACAGGCAGTTGCGAGCGAGCGTCCTTGATGGGCGCACGGCAGGCGCTTGCCATGATGCACAGGATCAATAGGCCTCTATTTATATCAATTTGGAGCAAGGTGGTCCCCTGGAAAGTCTCTGATTCTTTCTCGGTTGAAATTCCGGGAAGGATTAAGCGCGGGTGACCGCAATGGGGGCCGTTTGATAAAAAAAGGGAGCGGCTTGCAGCCGGCCCCCTTGTCGTTCAAGGAATCGCAGTCATGTCTTAGAAGACCTGATTGAGATTGACGTAAAGCACGCGTCCATCCGGAGAATAAAGTTCCTTCACGCGGGTGTCATCACCGGCGCGTTCACTGTTATCCCGTGGGAAATCGGTGTCGAACACGTTCAAAGCACCGACCGCGATCGAACCATTCCAAGGATGGCTCCAGGCATACTGCACGTCGTAGGTTGTGAAGCTGCCGATATCAAGTTCAGGATCCAGAGCCGATGTCTGCTTCGCAATGATGTTATTGCGGAGCAGGAAGCTTTGGTTGCCCACGGCCACGTTTCCGGTATTCACCATACGCCAGGCGGGTTTGCCGCGTTCACCCAGGACGTCTTCCTGAGGCTGACCAGGGAAGGGAACGACGCGCGAATAGAACTTCCGCGAGTATTCCGAACCGATCGAAGCGCGGGTGGCGCCCGCACGGAAGCGATATTCCGCGCTGGTATCCACGCCTGTGTTTTCCGATTCGCCGAGGTTCATGGTCGGGATCACAAGGCGCTCCAGGCGGCCATCGGGCGTGTTGCCGGCGCGGATGACCTGAACGCCATCATAGGTGCGGCCGGTGGCGATCGAATCCACCACTCTCTGGGCGTCCATATCCTGAACGATGTCATTGATCTTGATGTACCAGAAATCAGCGCCGACCGAGAAGCCTTCGAAAGGATCGGCCACGACACCGAAGCTGTAGGACAGGGAAGTTTCTTCCTGTAGATCCTTGTTACCTGCCGTTTCAATCTCGACTTCCGTCGTGGTCGGAATATCGGCCTGACCCGCGTAAAGGATGGTATCTTTCAGGTTATCAAGGCCAACCGACTTGCCCTTATAGATCTGGCGCAGAGTAGGGGCTTTGAAGCCTGTGGCCGCGCTACCGCGGAAGAGGACGCGATCCACGGGACGGTATTTGAAACCGAACTTGGGATTGGTCGTTCCCCCGAAGTCGCTGTACTGGTCATGGCGCACAGCGGCCTGCAGTTCCAGTTCCTTCACAACCGGCAGACTCAATTCCGCATAGACAGCATTCACCTGGCGATCGCCCTGATCACCTTGATCGTTCACAACGCCGAAGACGTTATTGTTTTCCGATTGGGAATCAATGGTTTTTTTGTAATCCTGCTCGATGCGGTTGACGCCGACAGCCAAGGCCGCTGTGCCTCCGGGCATATCGAAGAGTTCGCCCGAGGTGTTCAGGTCATAGGTGATCATCTGGGTTTCCGTGATCACGAAAGGCTGATAACTCGCACGATTTACGACGTTCGCAAGGCTGGGATCAGCAAGGTTGGTTTCGAAGGGATTGAATTCACCCGTCGCAACCGCATTCACCAGCTCGCTCTTCAGCATGAAGCCGGTGGGGTTCACCTGATCCTTCTTGCCTTCCGAACGACCGGCAACCGCTTGCCATTCCCAGCTTCCGCCGAGTTCGCCACGGATACCGACGTTGCCGCCGATGACGGTGTTTTCCTCTTCGAAGCGGCGCAGGCCCCAGGGCACACCGCGATAATACACATCGACGTCGCCTTCCACTGTCGTCAGACCCAGCTGATTGAGTTTCAGCTCATTGACCCGCGAGGCGGCGATCGCCTGGGGAATGGTGAACTCACCGGCGTTCGGAGCCTGGTTCCAGGAGTTGGTGTTGCGGTTGGCGCGAAGGCTTGTGAAAAGACTCACGCTATCGTTGATGCGGTATTCAAAGTTATTCAGGATGCTGATCTGCGTGAATTCCGACGAGAAGGCACTGGTCTGGCCATAGTTATAGGCGCACAGCGTCCGACCTTCTTCCGTGAGTTTATCCGGGTTATCCGCGCAGTTGGGATGCGCTTGCAGCGGCAGGCCTTTGGTCTGAAGGTTCGCTGGGAAGGCATAGATGCTCAGGCCTTTTTCCGTCCACTCGCGATCGCGGTAGAACGTGGGCTCGGTGTGCTGGTATCCAAGGACCGTAAGGTTACGGAAGTTATCCTTGGTCACGCCGCTCATATAGGAAAACTGCGTGCCGACGCCGCCATCACCTGCGGAAGGCTTGCTGCCGCGAGCGAACACTGCGCTGCCTTCGAAATCCTTTTTGGTGATGATGTTGATCACACCGCCGGTCGCATCCGAACCGTAAATCGCGGATGCTGAATCTTTGAGCACTTCGATACGCTCGACCGCAGCCATGGGAATGACGGAAAGGTCGACGACGCCTTCCCCGCCTTCGTCCGGCAGACGACGGCCATCGAGGAGGACGAGGGTGTTTTCAGGACCAAGACCGCGCAGGTTCACGTTCATCACGGTGCCGCGCTTATCTTCAACGGAGTAGGAACTGTAGGAGCCGTCAATCGATACGGACAGGTTCTGCATCAGTTCGGATACAGAAGAGACGCCGGACTTCTGAATCGCCTCGCTATCGATTTGTATGACGGACGAAACGCCTTCCACATCGGTGCGCTTGATGCGGGAGCCGGTAACCTGGATACGTTCGGACTTTTTCTCGGCCTTTTTCTCGACAGCCGTGGAATCCGCCTCTTTCGTGACTGGCTCGACGCCTTGGGCGTGCGCAGTCGACATGAGCAAGGTTCCCGTAGCCAGTCCGCCTGAGACAGCGAATGCCAAGCGATGAGACCGCAACAAACGTCTACTCACCTTAGACTCCTCATAAGATTGGTGCAAATTTGAAAAGTGGTTTGTTTATAAAGCAAAGATTCGCGGAAAGTCAATTGAGACAGGATATTTGGGTCCTGCTTCGGGCAGGGTATGCATTGAGAAAAAATAAAGCCGCTCGATGCAGGATCGAGCGGCGTTTCGTTTCAGAGAGAAGGCATGGGTAAAATTCAGGCGGCGACGTCTTTCGCTTCCGATGCGATGGTCTTGGCTTTGACATGCGCGGGCGGCTTGCGCAGATCCCAGACCAAACCCAGCCACGATCCAAGTTTCAGCACATAGTACGACAGGTCGATTTCCCACCAGAACCAGCCCTGGTTAGCCGTCGACTGGTAGTAGTGATGATTGTTATGCCAGCCTTCACCACAGGTCACCAAAGCGAGCAGGAAGCTGTTCCGGCTGCCGTCGCCCGAGCGATAGCGCACGCGTCCGAACATGTGAGTCAGCGAGTTGATCACAAAGGTGCCATGGAAAAGGAGCATCGTCGAAAAGAAGAAGCCCCAGAAGAGACCTGACCACCCGAAGACCAGCCACATGGCAACGGCGTAAATCGTCGGAGGAACAAGGTGGAACTTATTCAGCCAAACCAGTTCAGGATACTTGGCGAAGTCCTGGATCCATTTCCAGTGCGTGGGAACCGAGCTCGGGCTCATGATCCAACCCACCTGCGCCCACCAGAAGCCATGCTGCTCGGGGGAGTGCAGATCCTTGTCCGTATCCGAATACTTGTGATGGTGACGGTGATTCGCCGCCCACCACAGAGCGCCCTTCTGGGCCGAAGTCTGGGCCATGAAAGCAATGAAGAATTGCATCAGGCGCGAGGTTTTATAGGTCCTGTGTGAAAAATACCGGTGATAACCGGCTGTGACTGCGACCATGCGGATGTAATAGGAAATAAAGACAAGCCAAAATGCTTTGGCATCAAATTCCCAGAAAAATGCGCACAATGCAGCGACGTGCATGACGATAAAGGGTATGGAGCCAACCCAATCAATCTGCTTGGTGTTGGTCTTTGCCTGCCCCAATTGTTGTGCGGCGACTTGCATAGGATCTCCTTCCAGCACTCAATCTTCTTCTACTCTTCGGCTAGTATAGGTCAGGACATCAGTGTTTCCCACGGGTTGCACGCAGGTTTTACCATTGTTTTACAAGTTTCGCCCCAGCGGCAGCCAAAGCCCGTCATGGCCTGGCGGATCCTTTGACAAAATTCGTGCGGGCATTCTTCGTCGAGGGATCCTGGTCAAAGTCAGGATCCTAAATGGTTTCAAGGTTTCGCGCCTTGAATATGCCTCTTTTTTCTCGGTAACATGCAAAAAATAATCGCAAATTCCTTGCATCGTGCCATTTCGTGCCTTAGAATTTTTAAAAATAAAAAGACTCGCAAAACTGAGGGGCTTTCGCTGCCGATTCCGCGATCGTCCAACGTACAGGCCGTTGTCATTTGCCGACTAGCGTCCGGTTTTTACCGTTTATCCCTTATGGAGGTGTTTTATGAAACGGTATCTCGTGATGGTGGGTTTGAGCTGGCTTCTCAGCTCAGCCGCAGCTGCTGACCCGAAGGAAGATTTCGTGAAGGCGGTGGTCGATCAATGCAAGCTTCCCAAGGAAAAGGCTGAAGCTCTGGCCACCCCTGGCCGGACCGGAACGATCGTGCAGTTTACCCTGTGCGTGAGCTCCACGGTCGACGTCGGCGAAGGTTGCAAGGTGACCTGCAAAAAGCAGGGCAGTAACATCGGTGGTTAATTCCAGAAGGGAAATGTCCATGAAAAATATTTTGCCCCTGATCCTTTTGAGCGCCGCAGGGAATGTGGCTTTGGCAGCGGACGATGATTTGGCGAAGCGGGTGGATGCGTTGGAAATGGCGGGTTATTCCAGCACTCTGAAATGGAGTGGTTTCATGGAAAACCGTTACGACCAATATACCCGGAAGGAGTCTGGCCAGAAAGATGTCAGACTCAATATCAGCAGCAATCTCGTGGGTATTGATTTCAGCTCTTCGCCCCTTCCGAACGTCACGATCTTTGGTCGTCTCACCTATTCCAACGTTTATAACAACCAGGGCGGGACCACCGTTTCCAACTCGGAAGGTCGCCGTTATAATTCAACCCTGGCCTCATTTGAACGTCTTTTCCTCAATTATAAAGTCATTGAGGGACTGACGCTTTCCGCGGGACGCCTCCCCACGCTGGACGGACCTCCTTCGCATATTTACGATGGTTTGCCACGGCAGGGATCTTATCCTCGCCAGGTTTATTCCACACCGCTGGATGGTTATGCGGCGACTTATTCCTACGCTTTTTCACAGACGCAAAGCCTCTCGGCGCGATTGGTTTACACACCGCTTTCGCAGATCGATATCGCCAATAATGCGTCTGGTGAGAAAACTTATAACAAAAACGACGTTCCCGGTTCAACCGCCCTTCAGAACAGTCAGGTTCCGCTGTCATCGTGGATGCTTGACTACAACCTGACTGGCAGCGCGATCGCACGCGACATCACAGCCATCTACCAGGGTTTTCAATTCAAGGACTACAAGGCTTCCGAGACTTGGAAATTCGATTACCGCGTCGACGCCATCTATCTTGAAGTCCAGGACATCGCCTCGATTGGCTTGACTGCTTATGCGTCGCACATCCAAACGAAGTTCGTCAACGAAGGAGGTCTTAATATACCGATCCCCGGCAACCCTGTTATCGGTGGAGTCGGCAAAGCCGGGGAGCTTGATGCCACTGTAAAAGGCAAGGCCACCATTATGGGAGTTCATTATCAACTCCCTGTTGAGGCTCTCAAGAATCCAGCCCTTGGTTACGAGACTCACAGCGCGGATAAGAATTCGATCCTCTTCGATTTTGCTGCGCGTGATCCTATGGCTTTCTATACCCAGCGTGGCAAGGGCAGCCATGTCTATTACAGCCAGCCTTTGAATCAAGCCATGAAGCTGCGCATTGGTCTCATGCAGACCAAACCAGAGTATAGCCGCGGCTATCCCGTGGTTATCAATCCTGCGACGAACACCTTCCAGTTTGAGCCCACCAAAGTGGATTTCAAAGAAACGAGCGTTTATGCGAGTTTGAGAACGGATTTCTAATTCGCGTATCGGGGAGAGGGCCACCTCTCCCTTTTTTAGGCCGTTTTATTCCGAACGTCAGCCCCATCAGGCTTAAGGAAATACATCCTAAGCGAAAGCTCCCCCTTCACCACGATGTCCCCACGCGCCTCGCAATCCAAATGCTTTTTCACGACATCGTAAACCGCCTGCGAAATATTGATGCGCCCGGGCTCCGAAGCCTTTTCAAAGCGGCTGGCCACGTTCACGGTATCACCCCAGATATCATAGGCGAAACGCTTTTCCCCCACGACACCGGCGGTCACGGGCCCACGATGGATTCCGATCCTGACTTCCAGGTTTTCCCCGAACCAGCCTTCCAGTTGGGAGATGGATTGCATGACGTCCAGCGCCGCCAGGCAGCAGTTCAGGGTATGCGGCATGGTTTTGTCGGATAGCCCACCGGCGCAGAAATATGCGTCGCCAATGGTTTTCAGGCGCTCAATTCCATACTGGTCCATGATGCGGTCGATCATGGTGAAGTATTCGTTCAGCGCCTTCACCAGCTCCTGGGCGTGCACGCGCTCGGACATCCGAGTGAAACCCACGATGTCGATGAACATCACGGTCACATCCGGCAGATCATGCGGCGCCACATGCCCCGTTGCATAGAGTTCCTGGACGATGGCCTGCGGCAGGATATTGCTCAGGAGCTGCTCCCTTTCGGCTTTCGCGGCATGGAGTTTTTTCAGAAAGATTTCCCGCTCCATGTGGTGGACATAATCAGCCCGATTGAAGCGCTCGATCAGATAGTTCGCCACTAAAGCCAGGACCAGAGCGGAAAGCAGAAAAAAATTCTCCTGAAACGCCACGGGGAAATCAACGTCGGTCCAGAAGAGGCGCACGGCTTCATAGGTGACCACGATCACCGCCCCTACGCGCAGCGAAATCTGCAGACGAAGACCCGAGAAAAGATGGTTATAGAGCAGCATCAATCCCGTTGCGAAGACAAAGTAGCCAGGCGGCATAGGGTTTGCAACTGCCATCCCACAGTGGGCCAGAGAGCCTGCGAGCAGCGGCAAGGAGATGAAAAGTTCGAACTTGCGGCGATAGATCGGTTTGAATGACGAGTAGAAAGTGAAAAAAAGGATCAATGGCATCACGATAAGGCGCAGAACGGCTTGCAGAGGAAGGTTAGGCAATCCCAGCGCATAATCCAAGGCGAAGAACGACGAATACATGAGCAAGGCCATGGATAATGCAATCCGATTGAGAAGCAGACCTTTTGCTACATAATGGCGCTTGAACCCTCGTTCATACGCAGGGTCCGCAAAACGTAGGTCCCATCGAACCCTGTATTCATTTTTGAGGTTATCACCCATCATCGGTCAAAAAGCCCTTTACTCTGTCACAGTTATCGGTCATTTTTTCATTAACAAAAATGACGGGATTGGGAGAGTTGGCCGAGGACTGAACAAGGTAAAGAAATTCGCGACTTGCGAGCACTTTGTCCGTCCGAAAACGGATGCCCTTGACAAGATGAAGGTGGGAACTTCTATAAATTCATAAGAGACCTTACAGGTTTACACTAGGCAGAGACTTACGGAGATTCGGACCATGCCATTGAAACAGCCTATGCAGATCATCTTTGTGTCCGATCACGGGACCCAGCCCGAGGCACTGGAGCACCTGATCCAGAACCAGGGGCAGGTGAGCTGGAGCGTCGTCACAACTTTGGAAGCCAGTATACAGGAGCTTCAGCAGAGAGAGGTCGATGCTGTGGTCTGCGCAAGGCCAGGGGTGGCTCTCGCTATTTTGAAAGAATCAGGGCGTAAGCTCCCTGTCATGGTGCTCCATGGTGACACTGAAGTGGATGCCATCCTCCTCGATAACTTTCTGGCGAATCTGCCCCCGCGCTGGGATCCCGACTTTCCTCACGCGGCTGTATTAGCAGCCTTTGAAGAGAATACCTCCGATGGTCTTTTCCTTGTGAATCGCGAGGGAAGCATCACGTACGCGAACCGCTCCGCAGAAAGACTCAGCGGGATCAGGAAAGCCGAACTGGAACATAGTCCCATCAAATCGCTGTGGGCCCCATCCGTCGCCGAAGCTCTGAGTCAGACCCTGGCCAAGGTTTTTGAAAAAGGCCATTCCATTCATAACGTGGAAGGTTTCATCCGGCATCACAAAGGCCGGAATATTCCCGTGCTCCTGAGCGCCTCGGCCGTTCAGGATGATGAGCGGATCAGCGGCGTGGTCGTGACCTTGAAAAATAACAGCGAGCTGCGTCGCGCGTCAGCTGACATCACCCTTCTGCATAAGCAGATGGATGTTGAACGCTCGCATTTTGAAACCATCATGCAGCAGTTCCCCGCCGGCATCGTCATTGCGGAAGCCCCGAGCGGTCGCATCGTCTTTTTTAATGACCAGGCGCAGGCTCTGCTCGGCAGCGATGCGGTCGCAGCCAGCTGCATCGAAGATTACGGCCAGATTCAGGCCTTCACCCCGGATGGAAAAGTCGTCCAGGCTGATGATTGGCCTTTGAGCCACGCCTTGAAATCGGGAGTTTCCGTTCCCGGCGGCGTCATTCGCATGTTTCAGAGCGAAACGAATTCGGATCGCTTTCTTTCGTTGAACGCTGCGCCTATTCTCAATTCGGATGGTGAGGTGACTTCGGCTGTGATGGCAATCTTTGATATAACCGCCGAGCGCGAGGCCCAGCAGAGCATCGTTCAAGCGAAAGAAGAAGCCGAACGGGCCAATCAGGCAAAAACGGCTTTTTTAGCCAATATCTCCCACGAAATCCGCACGCCTTTGGGAGCGGTCATCGGCTTCACCAGTCTTATGCGAAGCGGCGATATCCCCCCCGAGGAGCGGGACGAAACCCTGGCCATTATCGAACGCAATGGCCAGGACCTTCTGCGGCTGATCGATGAAATCCTGGATCTGTCCAAAGTGGAAGCCCAGCGAATAGACGTGAAGAAAGTGGAATGCTCGATTTCCGCCATCATTCGCGATGTCATGAATTTACTCGGGTATCGTGCCCGCGAGAAAGGCCTGAATATCGAAGTCACGACCGACCGTGAATCGCCGGACATTATAACGACGGATCCTGCCCGACTGAAGCAGATCCTTGTGAATATCGTCGGCAACGCGGTGAAGTTCACGGAGAAAGGCCGCATTCAGATCGAGATCGTCGCCGCGGGTCCCATCACTCCGTCGTCCGCTCCGCTGCTTTTCCGGGTCAAGGATTCCGGTATTGGCATTGACTCCGATCATATCGGCCAGCTGTTTCAGCCTTTTTCCCAGATCGACTGTACCAATACGAGACGCTTTGGAGGCACGGGGCTTGGACTCCTGCTTTCCCGTAAATTGGCAAGGCTCCTGGGCGGTGATGTGATTCTTGAGCAATCGGCTCCGGGCGTGGGCAGCACCTTCGTCGTGACCATTGATGGAGCGCCTGCCCGGAAACGCATCCAGGCCCAGGACCGGGAAGTCACCGCGGCTTATCCTGCGGCGGGAAAGGCGATCTTTGCGCGGACGCAGTTGGAATCCATTTCCATTCTTGCCGCCGATGACTCCATGGATAATCAGCTCCTCTTGAAAAGTTTTCTGACCCGTTACGGCGCCAAAGTTGACTTCGCTTCCAATGGTTTCGAAGCGGTGGAAAAGGCCGCGGCCAATCCTTACGATATAGTCCTGATGGATCTACAGATGCCGGTATGCGACGGCTATAGCGCGACGCGACGTCTCCGCAGCATGGGCTTTGACAAGCCAATCCTGGCGCTTTCCGCTCACGCGCGGAATGAAGAACAGGAAAAAAGTTTTCTGGCAGGTTGCAATGATCACATCACCAAGCCTATAAACATAAAAAGTTTGCTGGCGAGCATTGTTCGTCATACAGGGCTGGAGACGGAAAGCCAGTCGGGATCAGACGGAGGGAGCGGTGCCTGGGAAAAGTAGCTCATATCAAAGTGAAGTGGAGAATATTAAGAAAGCAGAACGACGTTTGGCCTCGGGAGTACCGCGGCTCGATTATATCCTCAAAGGTGGATTCCTTAAGGGTTCCATCTATTCGGTGATCGGGCCTCCTGGATCCGGCAAAACTGTTTACGCGAATCAGCTCTGCTTCAATCACGCTTCAGGCCGTGGTCGCTCGGTCTATATCTCCATCCTGGTCGAGTCGATTACCAAAATGCTCGGGCACATCGAGGATTTCACGTTTTTCCGGCCTGAGCTGGTGAATTCGCAGATCTTTTACTTCAGCGGCTACGGGATACTCAAATCCGATGGTTTTCGCGGTCTTTTGACCATGATCCGCAATGCTGTGAAGGAACACCAGGCTGATCTCTTGATCCTGGATGGCCTGGAATCCGGCATTTCAGATCGTAATGGAATGCTGGAGTTCAAGGAATTCATCCATGAACTGCAGGGGGTCACCGCGCTTTTGAACTGCACCACCTTTCTTCTATCCCCCGCGAACCACGACAGGACCATGCCCCAGAACAATCTGGTGGATGGCATCATGGAATTCACGCGCGACCTTCTGGGTCCGCGGTCCGTTCATGAGGTCGCCATTCACAAATTCCGCGGCTCTGATTTTTTGCAGGGCAAGCATGAAGTCGAAATCACCGACGACGGGGTCCAGATCCATCCACGGACTGAAGTGCAGTTCGCCGATCCTCCCGAGAATGCGACCGAGGAACGGATTCGCATGGGTTTTGGTATCACGTCGTTCGATCAGATGCTGACGGGCGGACTTTTGTCGGGCACCTGCACCGTGCTGCTGGGGGCACCCGGTACGGGCAAGACCATACTAGGACTGCATTTCCTGGTGGAAGGCGCGAAGCAGGGCCAGTCAGGGATTTACTTCGGCTTCTATGAACCACCGCCACGGCTCATTGAAAAAGCCGAGCGGCTCGGCCTTGGATTGAAAAAATGGGTGGATGAAGGTTTGATCCAACTGATCTGGCAGCCGCCTTTGGAGCATTACCTGGATTCTTTAGCTGAACAGCTTTTGGAAAAACTGCGTACGGAAACGCAGAACGTATCCCGCCGTCGACTCTTCATCGACGGCGTCGAAGGCTTCCGCAATGCCAACGTCTATCCCGACCGAGCCTCGCGCTTCATGTCGGCCTTTACCAACCAGCTGCGCATGCTGGATGTGACGAGCCTGATCACGGAAGAGCTGCCGCTTTTTAAACCGGAACTTGATATGCCTAATCCGGAGCTGGCCAATGTCGTGGAAGGCGTCGTCCTTCTGCGTTATGTGGAACTTCAGTCCCAAATTCGGCGTCTTCTATCCATCATGAAAATGCGTGAGAGCGAATACGACACGGGCATCCGGGAATTCAAGATCACCGGCCTTGGAGTCGAAGTTACAGATTCCTTTACCGCAGAGGCCGTGCTGACTGGTCAGGGACGGTTGATTGGCCCTCCATCGCAGGCAAAGCCCGCGACGAAGAAGAAGGCGAAGACGAAGAAAAAATCGGCTGGCAAGAGCCGCAAGGGAGGTCGGCGATGACCTCTATAATGGTCGTGGATGATGAATATGACATTGCCCAAGCGATCAGGGGCATACTGGAGGATGAAGGTTTCGAGGTCGAGGTTTGCGCCAACGGGCGTCATGCTCTGCAGTGCATTAAGGAAAAAGACAAAAGCTTCCAGCTGGTCCTGATCGATGTCATGATGCCCTTCATGAGTGGTCTTGATCTTCTGAAGCAGCTGCGCAATGATCGGCGTTTCGCCAAAGTTCCTGTCGTTCTGATGAACAACACCGAACTGAAGGTGAATCAGGACGAACATCAATGGGACGGCTTTCTTCGTAAACCCTTTGACTGCAACAGTCTGATCAAGACGGTGAGCCAGTTTACGGAAGAGAGGTAAAAGGGTGGCGCAAGGACGCAAGGATCGGTCCCCCGAGCAATGGAGCTCGCGGATCGGAGTTGTTTTAGCAGTGGCAGGCTCCGCCGTCGGGCTCGGAAATTTTTTAAGGTTTCCGGGTCAGGCCGCTCAGAATGGTGGCGGGGCATTCATGATCCCCTATTTCATATCCATCCTTCTGCTGGGCATCCCGCTCTGCTGGGCGGAATGGACGATGGGCCGCTACGGGGGATCCAAGGGCTTTAATTCCGCTCCGGGAATATTCCGGGTTATTTGGAAGAATTCGTTGGCCCCCTATGCCGGTGCGCTGGGCGTCATGATACCTCTTGTCATCTATATGTATTACGTGGTGATCGAGGCCTGGTGTCTGGGCTATGCCTACAACTATCTCTCGGGAGCCCTGATGATGGGTGCCAACCCCGAGGCCTACAGCAATTTTTTCAATCAGTTCGTAGGCGTGGAAAGCAATGGTTTCCTTTATGCCGGTGGGCACAGCCAGATCCTTGGGTTTATCGTTTTCACCTTCGTTCTCAACTTCGTTCTCGTATACCGCGGTGTGAGCAAGGGCATTGAAACATTCTGCAAGATTGCCATTCCCGTGATGGCTGTCGCGGCCATTTGCGTTTTGATCCGGGTCCTGACACTGGGGACACCGGATCCCGGTCGACCGGAACAGTCTGTGCTGGGGGGCCTGGGTTTCATGTGGAACCCCAACTTCGAGACGCTCAAGGATCCCAAGACCTGGCTGGCGGCCGCGGGACAGGTGTTTTTCACGCTTTCTGTGGGATTCGGGGTTATTCTGAATTACGCGAGTTATCTGAAGCAGAACGATGATGTGGCCTTGAGCGGCCTTACGGCCAGCAGCATGAATGAATTTTTTGAAGTCTGCCTGGGCGGTTTGATCACCCTTCCTGCAGCTTTCATCTTTCTCGGCGTCGCCGCGGGCGGCTTTGGGACGTTCTCGCTCGGCTTCAATGCGCTGCCGAATGTCTTTGCCCTGATGCCGGGCGGCCAGTTCTTTGGATTCCTTTGGTTCTTCATGCTTTTTCTGGCTGCCGTCACCAGCAGCCTTTCCATGCTGCAGCCTGTGATTGCTTTTTTGGAAGAGGGTTTCGGACTCAAGCGTCACGCCTCCGTTGCGATACTCGGTCTGATCACGGCCATCGGCTGCGGTTTTGTGGTGTTTTTTTCGGAAGGCCTTGTGGCTTTGGATATGTTTGATTTCTGGGTGGGTACGCTGCTCATCTTCGTCTTGGGGATGGTGCAGGTCTTTGTCTATGGCTGGGTTTTCGGAATCGAAAAGGGCGATGCTGAACTGCACAAAGGCTCGCATATTCGTGTCCCGCGGCTGATCCAGTATATCCTGAAGTATGTGTCGCCTGTTTTCCTTGGCGTTATCTTCCTTGCCTTTTGCTATAACAACGTTCCGGGTTATATCGAAACCATTTCCCGGAACCCCGTGGCCCTATTGTCCGTGCTTTTTATCGGGCTGATTCTGGTCTTCGTTTGTCTTCTGGCTCATATAGCGAGCCGCCGCTGGAAGCAGGAAGGACGTTGATATGACGACAACAGGCTGGCTGATTATGCTGATATCCATCACCTCGGTCCTGGGGCTTCTGACGTTTTGCCTTTACCGCATTTTGTCTTTGCCCGCGATGGAGTCCGAGGATCATATTCAAACCCAGCCGTTCATCGACACCCATGATACAGTGGATGCGGATTAAGTCCCGGGATAGTAATCATCGAAGCGCCACAGCTGTTGGCGTTCGCCCGCACATTCCCGAACCTGAAGATTGGTTTGAAAGCGCCAGCCATGGTTGGGATTCATATCCACTTCCAGACAGCGGCCATCCACGACCGAGCGCACTCTTTGCCAGTCCGGCCCTACAGATTCCAGGAACCAGCGCTGATGAGGGGCGCCACGACAGGGTTGGAGCTGAACATTGACGAAAGCCGTCCACGGACGCGTGGCCGTTTGATCGACTTCCAGGCAACGGTTGAACATACGCAGAACAAAACTCAGCTTGCCGTTCACTTCACCGCGGGGCAGCACCTGGAGCTGCTGATGCTCCAGACCATTGCAGGCAAAGAGTTCGGCGTTGCTGAGATAGCGCCAGTCATTGGTCTGGGCGTGATAGATTTCGAGACAGCTTTGAATGTTCTGACCGCTCCTTAGGACGAAGGCGGAGGCATGGCTCGAGAAAAGAACAAACCCTAGAATGAATCCAATCTTTCTAAACATAAAAACTCCCGTGTCTGGTTTCCTTGCTCGCTTAGCACGGGAGACATGCGAAGACAAGATTTTAGCCAGCCCCTGAAAAAACCGGCTGTTTGTTTGAAAAACAAAGGTGAGGCAAGGTGCTTGCCCGCTCTTACTGAGCTTTCGTCAGAAGTTTTCTGGCAAGCTCCAGACCTTCATCGCGGGTTTGCCATTCGCCGAGCCGCCAGCGCCTTTTCAATTCCGCGAGCAGAAGACCCAGCTCAGGACCGGGCTTCGCACCGCATTGGGACATCAGCGCCTGGCCATCCACAGGGACCTTGGATCGCCGACGCGGTCCATGCCGGGCTTCGATACCTTCGACTTCATCGAGGATTTTTTTGTGTTCAGGATAGAGCGCGCGCCAGAGCGGAAGCAGAGTCTCCATGAAGGAAGCGCCCTGGGCCTCCCAGGCATCAATGTGATCCATGATGATGGCAGGGTCGTGACCGAGTTTATCCAAGGGAACAAAGAGAGAGAGCAGGACTCTTTGCTGAATATTGCGTGACAAACGCAGAGTTTGCATGAGGTTTTCGATGGCGTTCGCATCTGAACCAAACCGAAGGCGCAGGAGTATCCCCAGACGGGCCGGTCCCCTCTCCTCTTTTCTGCTTATTTTCAGGGCATCCATGCGTTTCAGTTCGAGAGCTGGAATGGTCTGGAGGCCGAGCACGAGATTCAGAATTCCGGTGCTGGCCATCGCACTCAGGGGGTCCAGTATATAATCGCCCTGCAGGGTCTCCATAAGCTCGTGCGTGATCCGCTCCTGGCTTACGATAAGAAGGCCCTGCCCTTCGGCGCGACAGGCCTCCAGGGTCACCGCATCGGGCGTGAAGCCAAAGCGCGACCAGAAGCGGAAGAGGCGCAGGATCCTCAGATAATCTTCGCGTATTCTTTCCTGGGCCACGCCTACAAAACGAAGCCGGCCGGCTTTCAGGTCCTCCTGGCCACCAAAGTAATCGTAGATCCGGCCGTCCGCGTCTTCGAACATGGCGTTGAAGGTAAAGTCCCGCCGCTCCGCGTCCTCCTCGAAACTGCTTCCAAACGCAACCGTGGCGCGCCTTCCATCGGTTGAGACATCGCGTCTCAGGCTCGTAACCTCCATGCCCTGTCCGGCGATTACGACGGTGATCGTTCCATGATCCATCCCGGTGGGCACGACCTTGATGCTTTTCTGTTTAAAAACTGTGCAGATTTCCTCGGGCAAGGCGGTGGTGGCGACATCATAATCCTTTGGATGAATCCCAAGCAGCCTGTCCCTTACGCAGCCGCCCGCGAGGCGGGCCTGATAACCAGCCTCCTCCAGTGTTTTGATGACCCGCAGGGCCAGGATATGGCGGCCGTCTGGATCCTTCGATTCCTGAGCAGCCCCCTGCCCCGGGTTTTTCTGTTTATTTTTTGCGCTATCATCCATGCCGCTGGGCCCTCCCGTTCCTGTTTTTCGATTGTGCCCGGCCGAGCGGCCCCGAGGAAGGGACTTTTTGTGCAAAAATGCGTCAAAGCGAAGCCACACCATTCATCAACACAACAATTTCAGTGTTACGTTATTAATTTTATTCAGCAACACCATTATTGTTTGCGTTGTTGAATACAGCGTAATCATAAATGCACGCATTTTAATCAGACTGCAGGATTTTGGAAAATCCCCCCTTCCAGGCGATCAAAATACACCTGTATATTGGATGGATTTTAGATCGCGTATTACGCAATGATTTCAGGTGGTTAACGAATAGAAGGGGGTTTAAAGATCACTCAGAACGGTTCAGGAGAGGGGGCTCCCAGGAAATCTGCACAAAAATAAAGCAGAGGTCATCACAAGACAGGAATCTGCTCACAAAATAAACAGAAAAACCAAGAGACTTGAAAAAGAGGGGGACAGAACCATCATAAAGCGAAAAGGACGGAGGCAGGAGCAAAAAACTCCCCAGGACATCGCCAAGGGAGCCTTTTGCCTAAATTATAATCAGAAAAACATACAAAAACAGAGGAGGGAAGTGACCCAATCGGAATTCACCGCCCAGCCTGGTCGATGGAATCCGCCACGCACCCTAGTTCGGAGGTCACCGGGTTGCAATTCGCCGTCAGCTGATCCCGCAGCTTCACGTAATAGCCATTCAAACTCTGCTTGGGCGCATCACCTTCGAAATCATCCAAAAGGATATTGGTGCCCGCATCAAGAGACTTCTGCAGACGGCTTTGGCAGTCGGCCGCGTTGTTTTCCGGAGAACAGACATTCACGGAAATCATGAAATTCTTCGCAAGGGCCGCATCATGGAAACTGCCGGGATCGGTCTTCGTCACTACGGCCCAGGGCTTATCCAGTGTGGACTCACTCGCCCGAGGCAGCATGACCCGGCCTCGTAGACTGTCATTATTCAAGTAGACCGCTGGCGTGCGATCATCGTTATCGAGCATAAAGATAAAGCGCCCCCGCGCGGCATCCACCGTCGGCCAGCCATCCTTTTGAATGGCGGCCTGCAGCGTTTCATGCGCTCCCTGAAGGTCATCCGGCGTGATCAGTCGATCACCCAGTATCTCGCGAATCTCCTCATCCACGCGGTTGAAATCCGCGAACTTCGGTCCACCCGTACTGTCCTTCACCTCGATCCAGACGAAGATGGTGACGTGCTGGGGATTACGGTCCGACCAGTTTTTCAGCTCGGTCAGGCAGTCTTTGAATCGCGAGCAGGTCGTTTTCGAATCCACTGCCGCAATATGATAAACCTGCAGGTCGGAACCGGACGTCGGCCGGTGCACGTCCAGCTCAAAGGCGCGAATGCCACGCTTTTCCAGCTGCTCGGTCAGGGGCAGATGGGTATACTTATGACTTTTGTGAAAAGCGATCAGGGGCTGCTGATGGTAACTGTTATGGGTGCCCTTGATTTGAATGTGATTCAATCGCAGATCGGAAGGGACCGCGGCCCATGAGACTGCGGGAGCCAATAGCAAAGCCGGTGTGAACCCAGAAAAAAGGCGCACGAAGATACGAGTGACTAACATCATGGTTAGACTCTTTAACAAAGGGTTGATATTTCAGGTCAATTCTGAAGGTGACGTTAGGGAAAATCGGAAATATTGACAAGCGGCTTTGTGAAGATTTCCCGCAGAGCCCATGAAGAAATCTTAATCCGGATCCTGGCCAATCCTGTGTAAGCCTGGACGATGGCTTGAATTTTCTATAGGATGCGAAGGCGTTAGGGTTCGGGATCGGTGTTTCAAGTCGGAGTGCGTAAGCTGATGCTGGAAATGAAGTATGTAGCGACTATCCTTTTCGCCTGTGCCGTGATCCACACGTTCTGCACCAAAAAGATTCTGAGCCTCGCCCATCGTTATCCGGAAGGTTCCATGGCCGAAAATCTGCTTCACTTTCTGGGTGAAGTCGAAGTGGTGTTTGGCTTTTGGGCTGCGTTACTGGTCGCGGTCTGGTCCTTTCAATTCGGCACGAAAGAAGCCGCGCTCTATCTGGAAAGCATCAACTATACAGAGCCGGTCTTCGTCTTCGTCATCATGTGCATGTCGGCCACGCGCCCCGTTCTTTATATGGCGGACAAAGCGATTACCGCTCTCTCGCGCCTTCTGCCATTGGCGCGCCCTTTGGCTCTTTATGTGGCCTGCCTGATCGTGGGCCCGCTCCTGGGATCCTTGATCACCGAACCGGCAGCCATGACCGTGACCGCGCTTCTGCTGCGTGATCAATTCTTCACGGATCAAACCTCGATGCCCTTCAAGTATGCGACTCTGGGCCTGCTCTTCGTGAATATCTCGATCGGCGGGACTCTGACCCACTTCGCGGCCCCGCCGGTACTGATGGTGGCGGGCGCTTGGAACTGGGATACGCTTTTCATGCTACAAAATTTCGGTTGGCGTTCGGCATTGGCTGTGGTGCTGGGAACGGCCGCGACCGCGTTTTATTTCCGTAAGGACATACTGAATACTGATTCACGGACCAGCACGCTGGTCGCGCAAGTGCCCGCCTGGGTTATCTTCGTGCATATCTGGTTTCTTGCGCTCACGGTCTTCACCTCGCATTATATGGCGTTTTTCGTGCCGCTTTTCCTTTTCTTTCTGGGCTGGTGCTCAGTCGCTCGTGAATATCAGGACGAACTGCGTTTGAAAGAAAGCCTTCTCGTGGGATTTTTCCTGGGTGGACTTGTGACCCTCGGAAAATTGCAGGAATGGTGGCTCCAGCCGCTTCTTTCCGGTCTTGGCGAAGCCCCGCTGTTCTGGGGCGCGCTGGCTCTAACGGCCGTGACGGATAACGCGGCGCTGACTTTTCTTGGAACCCTGGTTCCCAATCTCAGCGATGCTGCGAAGTATGCGCTGGTCGCCGGTGCCGTGGGTGGGGGCGGACTGACGGTTATCGCCAATGCCCCAAACCCCGCAGGCTATGGGCTTTTGCGGGATGCCTTCGGTAAGGACGGCATCAGTCCTTTGAACCTATTTCTGGCCGCGTTGCCTTATACCTTGCTGGCCGCCGCTCTTTTTCTTCTTTAGGAGCTGTCCATAAAGATCTATCATAACCCACGTTGCAGCAAAAGCCGGGAAGCCCTGAGCCTGATCCAGAAGCAGGGGCTTGAACCGGAGGTCATTGAATATTTGAAGACGCCGCCGAGCGCTTCGGAGCTGAAGGATCTGCTGAAACTTTTAAAGCTCAGACCACGCGATATTTTGCGAACCAAAGACGCAGATTTGGAAGCGCTGGCCTTGAACCTGGACGATGACAAGGCCGTGATCCAGGCCCTGGTCCAGCATCCTGAGCTTATGGAGCGGCCCATCGTCGTGCAGGGATCCAAAGCCGTCCTTGCCCGTCCGCCTGAAAAGGTGCGTGAGCTGTTCTGAAAGGACATCCTAAAACGATCTGACCTGCAATAACTCTTAGCCTATTTTGTCTTCTTCGGTTGGGAAAACATGGGTTGGCGTGGTCGTTGAACCCCCTCTGCTTTCTGTAAAGGATACTTATGCGTTATGCCTTGGTTCTATGCCTTGCGGGTCTTGGGTTGTCTTTCACACCCCGGGCATCCGCAGCCCCTTTTGGCTGCGAATCCGTTGGAGGCAGCGTGATTTTCAAAGACACGATGTACGGAGTCCTGACGGGATCCGTGCTTTCCGGCCTTTATCTTCTGTCGCAGGATAAGGACGATCGTGATGATACGGAACAAACCCTGTCGAGCGGTGCAGCTATTGGAGGGCTTTTGGGCTTTGGACTGGGGGTGACGGAAATCGCTCTGCGTGAATGTCCCGGCACATCCAGGGCGGAAACCAAGGGCCTTCATACTTCACTGGCCGCTGTGCCCACGATGGATGGCAGTCTGGGTGCCGGATGGCGCCTTTCCTGGCGATTCTAAGCGGCCTTGACGTCCGTTTCATGATCATCGTTTTCAAAGGATCCGTCCTGCTCGATCACAGCAGGTCGCGTTCCTTTTCGAGCGGCCTTGTCTCCGCGTAAAAGCTTAGTCATCTGAATCACCAGTCTTTCCAGTTCCTCGGACTGGGCACTCAGATCCTGGGCGCTGACCGCGGAATGATGAGCAATCAACGCGCTTTTTTGCGTATCCCTATCAAGGTTCTGCATGACCTTCGAGATTTCGGTAACAGCGTTATCCTGTTCGCGGGAAGCGATCGAAATGGCGTCGACTTTAAGGTCGACATGATTCACATCCTGCGTGATTTCAGTCAGGACCGTTTCGAAAATACGGATGCTATGGATACAGGAATCGAGCAGAGTCGCGGCCTTTTCAATCGTTTCGCCCACGCTTTCCCGGGTTTCTTTGATAATGCCGCTCACCCGCGAGGTGCTCTGACTCAGAAGCCCTGTGATTTCCTGAGCCGCGACACCACTCATGCGGGCAAGGTTCCCCACTTCTTCCGCCACGACCGCAAAACCCTGGCCATGCTCACCCGCCCGCGCAGCTTCCACCGATGCGTTGAACGACAGGAGCTTGGTCTGAAAGACGATATCATTGATAACATGCGTTTTTTCGTCGATTTGATTGATTATGCCATTGATTTCCGAAATGCCCTGATGGCTTTTCTCCACTTCGGAAAAAATGGATTCCTGGCTGCTTTTGACAACTTCAATCGACTTTAAAAGATCATAAAAAGCTTTCAGACCTCGTTCCGCGTGCTCACGGGCGACATGGGAATGGTGGCGGGAATCCAGAGCGCTTTCGCTGTTGGTCTTGATCATCGCACTGATTTCATTGACCGACGCGGCGGTCTCCTGAATCGCCGCCGACTGCCTTTGAACGGCATCCGAAAGCTCACCGGCTTTTACATGAATAGACCGCGAGGAATGGGCCACGGTATCGGAAACCTGATGGATCAAACCAAAGAGCTTTTCCGTGCGGCGCGTCACCTGAAACGCGACTGCGGCTGTCATGCCTAAACCTATCAAAAGACCGCTCCAGAGCGCTGCGATGGACATAAGTCCACTGTAATAGGTTCGATCCTTGAGCTTTCGAATCGCCTGATTGGAATGGTCCCGCACCAGTTCTTTGAGCTTCAGGAAGTTTTCAACCTGAAACCTGCGGGCTTCAGCATATTGGTTGTAGTAAAAGGCGAGGGCACCTGGATCCTTATTCTGGACCATGGATGCGACCTGATTTTCCCGCTCGTCGAGCGTCGTGACATCGAACTCGGCCATGACTTTGTTTAATTCCTGAATCGCCTTGCTGTCCTGGGTAAGATCGCGCAGCTCGTCACTCAATCTAACGTAACGTGCGTCCGCCTCTTTCTTGCGGGTGAATTCACCAGCGCGGGTGGGGTCGAGCAGATAGCCGCGGAGCGCCTCGGACATCTCGACCATGGCCATCTCCTGCTGACTGGTAATTTCCACCATGCGCAGGGCGGCTTCAAGCTCGGGGTTTTCCTGCCGTGAAGCGTAGTAGGTTTGAATGGAAACCAAAATCGCACACAGAATGGTCGGAACCAGTGACAGGAGCAGTCGGGCACGCATGGAAAGATTTTTCACGAAGTCGCCCACTCAGAGGGTTGTTGCGTTCAATAATAAGAATGTTCGGAAGGACTGCGGTAAACCTTAAGCGGATTTATACCTATATTTTAGATATGAATTCATGCTTTTACGGCGAATTATGCAGTTTGCCGCAGCAGAATACCGATAAGGGAAGGTCCGGTTTATTGATGGGAGAATCCGATGAGAGTCGCAACAGGCCTTCTCTTTTTATGCTTTATGTTTTTGGGATGCAAAGGTTCGACCTTTGCTGACAAAGACGGTTCCCGTAAGGAAGGAGATGCCGCGCCTGTAAGCGATGATACCGATGATGCCATAGCCTTGGAGCCGACAGCGGTCGGCGGCGCCTACCTTGGTTGCTTTGTGGATCCCCAGCTGGCCCCCGAGGTCCAGGGTCTTGATCCCAGCGAACTGCCGGTCGGCTGCCAGGTCTTTGAAGATGCGAATTTCAATCGAGTCAAAGAAAAGCATACTGTCGTCGTGGAAAGCGGCGCATGGGAAATCGCGGGCAATCAGAAGCCGCTTGCTATTCAGACCCTGAATCAGCATCCGCGCTGGGCCTGGGCCACCAGGGTTCCCCCTTTCGCTTTGCATGCCAATCTTTTTCTGCAGGCGCGCAGCCAGGCGACGTCCAATCCCATGCGCGTGCGCGTGGAGTTGATGGATTTTCTGCCATCCGGTCTTATCACGGGGTCCCAGGCGATGCTGACCGGAGCCTATAAAATGCGAATCAAAGGCACCTTTTTCTGTGCGGACGGCAATCCCGTGTGGGGCTGGGATGCTGCGAATAAAAAGCCTATCGTCGATCCCGTGATGATCGATGGCTGCTCAGAGGCTTTGAACTTTCGCTTCACCCGTTTTGAAAACGGCCTCAGGATTCACGTTCCGAATCCCAAACCCATGACCTGCGATACCGAGAACTATGCGGTCGAGCATTGCAACGACAGCTGCGTGGACCTGGAAAACTTCGGGACCGGCAGCCGCTTTGTGCTGTGGGCCTGCACCAAATCCATGGAAGCCCAGAGCTACACGATTGTCCCGGGCTCCAAGGGCGCCATCCGCATTCAGGGTAATGGCCGGACTCTGACGAAGTTTGGAGCCCTTTTCGTTCCTGATGTGGGGGTCGCTGTGGAATTCGAAATCGTGCCTGTGCTCCTCTGATCTTACGGCCAACGTTTCAGTTCAATCTGCGCGACGAAGGATTCAATCCCTTGAGCCTCGCCTAATTGAGTTCCCGGCGTGATCACGGTCGCAAGGGCCGCGGCCTGTCCCCAGGCAAGGGTTTGCTCCATGGCCTCGGCGGTGATTGCAGATGCCGCTTTTCGCGTTTTGATCCCCAATTGAAATAGTCTCGCCATCATCGCCCCGACCATGGAATCGCCGGCGCCTACGCTGCTTTTCGCGTCCACCTTGGGGCCTTTCGCATGGCAGCTTCCCTGGGGCGTGACCAGCAGCGCACCGCCCTCCACGGAAGACACGCAGACCAAGGGCACATATGGATGCAGGCCCTGGGCTGCCGCGCGCACCTCGTCGATGGTTTCCAGTTTCTGACCGACAAACTCATTGAACTCTTTCAGATTCGGTTTGATCAGCATGGGCTTCAGTTCCAGGAGTTCCCGCATGTGCTCGCTGGGAACGTCCGCCACCACTCCGACGTCGCGAGCATTCGCCCATTCGAAAAGACTGCGGACATCGTCCATGGAAAATCCAGGAGGGAAACTGCCGCCCAGATTCAGCATCGTGATGCAGGAATCGCTTTGCATAAGGTCCAGCAGCTTTTTCATATCAGCCCTTTCGATATGGGGGCCGGCAAAGCTGAAACGGGTTTGCTTGGAGGTCTTATGATTGGTCACTGTGATGTTGATGCGGGTGGATTCCTTGATATCGACGAAGCGGCAACTGACGCCTTCCTCTTTCAAAAGAGCGGCAATTTCCCCGCCGACAGCGCCTCCTAAGAATCCAGTCGCCATGACAGGAACCGAAAGGGCTGCGATCACACGCGCCGCGTTGATACCATTGCCACCGGGATAGCGCTTTTCGTGCCGCACATAATTCTTTTCATTGGGGATGATGTCATCGACTTCGCCAGAAAGGTCCAAGGCTGGATTGGGTGTGATGGTCAGGATCATGAGTTAGGGCCCTCCGAAATGAATTCATGGGGAGGGCTGCAACGAACGTGCCTTAGGAAACGCGAGTCAGGAACCGGAGGCCTCATCAATTCGCCGTCTTCTGCGGCTCCACTCCGGTATTCCATTGGAAGTGAAAGCGGGGATTTTCCGGATGAGTCTTGCCATCGGTCTGAACCAAAGACAGCGTCATCCGCACATCGGGATGCCAGCTGTCTTCTGCCTGAGGCAAGGCCGTAAAAAGCTGACGCATCGCTTCCGGTGCAGTCACAGCACAGCCGCCAGGACTTCCGATCAAACAGCCTTGGCTCAACTGCAGTTCGTAAATGCCTGTGAAGGGGTTCCAGACCAGGGGAAAGACGCCGGAAGCCGTACGGCCAGTGACGCCCTGAACTTCGACATTCAAGGCCTGGCGACGCAGGGCAGGCGTATCGGTCCTGAGACGAATATCGAAACCCAAAGCTCCATCGGTTTGCTGGACGAGACAGACGCGGAGAGGAGTCTGATCATCCCAGTCGACCGGAATACTGCGATTCTTTGTGGCATCGAGGCCCAAACATTCCGACCTGATAGGCAAATTTGCAGGATTTATATCCAAATCGGCAATTTTGGCGGTATCAGCTTTTTCGCCGCACCCTACCAGACCCGCAATCGCGAGGATTTTTTGTAACAGTTCCCGCATAGGTGTCCCCTCCGCGAATATCATACAAAATCCGAAGCCATTTGGCTTGCCCGAAAAGGGGTGAGCTGAGGGCCTTATTTCAACAATGACCAATGGAACATAGGATCTGTTTGGTAAAACAGCAAGTGGTCCTGACGGACATCGTCTCGAAAAACGCCAAACCCTCGTCCTCAAGGCATTTCAGGGCTGACCGAAAAGGCTTGTGTCAAGCAAAGGAGACAGAGTCATGTCCTGGACCGATACCGGAAGGCTCCATGAGCTGGTTGAAAAGCTGCAGGAACAGGTGCAAGAACCGGCAACCCGTTCCGCAATACTCATCACGCTGAATGAACTCAACACCTATGCGGAGAAAGTTTTTGAGCAGGAGGAAGTTTTCCTCAGCAACATGCGTTCGGTGGATTTTAAATCCCGCCAAACCCTTCACAAACAGCTCCTTAAACAGCTTGCTCATCATACTCAGGACTTCAAGGACGACCCTACGCCAAAAGTCTACGCGGAATTCATCACATTCCTGCAGGCCTGGGTTCAGCTCCAGGAGAAAACTCTGGCTGCCACCTCAGTTGGCAAGGAAGCGAATTGACAGCGGGCTTGCACGGCCAGGTCAGATCCAGAAAAATCAATTGACCCTGGTCTTTCCCTCCGCTCTGGACTAAAAGGATGTCCTCACAACCCATGAGGACAAGCCCATGCGTAAGGACCTTGCACTTTCATTACTGGCAGTTGCCATATCCATACCCGCCCGCGCCCAGACGGACGCGGCTTCTGAATCATCCCAAGCTGAACATATTGTCGTGACAGCCACCCGCAATCCCCTGCCGGGTCGTGAACTGGGTGCTTCAGTGATCGTTCTTCAGCGCGAGGATTTTGAAAACAGCGGCGCGCAGACGGTCAGTGATATTCTGCGCGGATTGCCCGGCATTTCCATGCGTCGCAACGGGGGGGCCGGTTCCAACACCGAGATACTGATTCGTGGGGACAAGGGCGGTCACACCATGATCATGCTCGATGGGGTCGAACTCGCCGATGTCACGACCATCGAAAAAAATTCTGATATCGGGGATCTCCCGCTGCACGATGTGGAACGGATCGAAATCGTCAAGGGACCGCATAGCGTGGCCTATGGCGGATCGGGCCTGAGCGGCGTGATCCACATCATCACGCGCAGGCCCGAAGCTGGAGTCGGCGGCAGCGCAGGCCTGGAAGCGGGAAGCTATGACACCTACGGAGCCCACGCGCGAGTTGCCGGCCAGGCGGGAGAATTGGGTTACACCGCAGTGGTCTCAGGTACACGGACCGGGGGCTTTTCCCATGCCGGGTCGCGTGACGATGGCGAACGGGATGCCTTTGAGCGCAAAGACGCAAGCCTGCGTCTTCAGTATGAAGGGGGCGGGTTTTACAGCGCAGATTTTCTGGTGAAGGGATTTCAATCGGTCGCGGACTTCGATGCCGGCGCGAATGAAGATGATCCGAATTCCCAGGTGAAGCGCCAGGACGTTTTGTCACAAATCACCCAGAAACTGCGCTTGGGTGATCAGTACGAAACACGCCTCGCCGCAGGAATCGCGCAGAGCGATCGACGTTATTTCGATGATCCAGACCTCTTCAATCCAAACCGGGACCAAACCTGGGATCGTTCGCGCTTTGAAGGCGAACGCCGCACTGTGGACTTCAGTCAGCTCATCCATCTCGCGCCCGCGCACACCCTTGTGGCCTCGGCCCAGTGGCTGCACGATAGCGCTGAAGTCCAAAACCAGGCCAGCTATCAAGGCTTTAACGTCGACGAAAAATTGCCCAAGGAAACTCTGAAGGAACTGTCCTATGCCCTTCAGTATCAGTGGGGGCTATGGGATCGCCTGCATGGGCAGTGGGGTGTTCGCACCCTTAAAAATGAGGTCTTTGGTGAAACCACGGTCGGGCAGGCCGCATTCAACTGGATTCTGGTTCCCGAATGGACGACTCTGCGTCTGAACTATGGCCGTGGATTCAAGACACCTTCGCTTTATCAATTGCGTGTGCCTATCTATGGCAACGCGGAACTACAGCCCGAAGCTGTGGTTTCGCTGGACGGCGGGATTGAACAGAATCTGGGATCGGGTTTGACAGCCTCAGTGACTGGTTTTCAAAGCGATACGAGTAACCTGATCGACTTCGATTCGGCCAGCAGTCGCTATTACAATATCAGCCGCAGCCTTATCAAAGGCATCGAAACCACGGTGGACTGGGACATTACGTCGAACCTGAGCACCGCGGCTCAGTTCACGCATATTTCCACGCTGGATAGGGAAAGCAACAAACCCCTTCCCTCCCGTCCGGATGAAACCTGGAGCGGAAATGTCACATGGAAAGAAAACGGCTTCAGCTGGATGACGGCGATCCGCGGCCAAACACGCAGCCGGGCACGGCCTTACGTCGATGGCACCGAAGGTTTCCGGGTCGTGGATACGGCTTTGACCCTGAGTCAGGGTCCGGCCCGCTATTCGCTGAAGGTGAATAATGTTTTGAACAGCTGGTATCAGGAAGTGGCCGGATACAACACGGCAGCGCGTAATGTCCTCGGCAGTGCCGCGTACAGCTTCTGATCGCATGGCTCATCGCGCATGACTGTCCTTACTTTTAAGTCATGGTCGTCGTGAGCCTTAAATTTCCCTTGATAAATCATGCCCTTGAGTGAGCTTGATAGGGTTTGTGATAAGTGCACTCCCTTCGACTCACTCAGGGCATCGGTTTTCCGAAACGCATACTTATGTGTTTGCGTTTTTTAACAAGCCTGCTGCTCATTATCCCCCAAATGCTCTGGGCCGGCCCGGCTGTTGTGCAAGGCAGCATCGACCTTGCGAGTTGGACCACTGCGTCCCAGGATCGGCTGCGCCTTGAAGGGGAATGGCGCTTTTACTGGAAGCAGTTCGTAACGGAAGCGGACCTGCGTGACGGTTATCTTGACAAGGCCCCCTCCATGCTGGTGACGAGTCACGGCAAAAACTGGCTGGAGATGCGCGAGATCGGCGAAAAACACGGCTATGGCACGTATGTGCTGCAGGTCAAAGGACTCAAGGCCAACGCCGGGGAACTGGCGATCCTCACATCGCAATTTTTCGGAACCCACAGGCTTTCGGTGTGGCAGCCTCAGCATGGAATTTATCGGGATCTAGGCGGAAAAGGGAAACCTGGTCGAACGAAGAGCGAGGACGAGCCTGTCTATGGGAAGACCCTCGGGGTCCTTGATTTTCCGAGCGATGGGAGTGATCTTTATCTTCTGCTTCACTATTCAGAATACGTGATGGTGGGGTCCTATATAGATGCGCCCCTTCTGGGACCGACGGAGACTTTGCGGATCCGTATGCAGTATGATTGGGCCCAGGCCTGCTGGATACTCGGTCTTTTCACGATGATGGTGATTTTCAACCTCTGCCTTTTCCTGCTGCGGCCTTCGGATATTCCCAGTCTGACAATCGCGGTGCTGACGCTGATCAACAGTCTGCGCTTTATCGCGACGGAGTCGATGATCAGCCAGCTCGTGGAGCATCCTCCGGGCTGGGTCTATTACTTCACCATTTATGCCGTGGGCTGGGCTTTTCCGCTTGGTTTTGCCTGCTATCTAAGCTTTCTCCGCTATGCCTTCCCCCAGTATTTTTCCAAGCGCATGCATATCGTGGCTCTTATCAGTGTGTTTGCGTATATGCTCATGACCCTGGCTGCGGACATGGCGCCGGTGCTGGCTGTGATCATCAGCGCCGTCATGTTCTCGGTGCTTGGTGGCTACATGCTCGTGAAGCAGATCATGGCCCTTCGTGAAGGGGCCAAAGGATCGGGTTTTGCCATTCTGGGCGTCTGGGTTTTGGTCATTGGGATCGGGCATGATACGATGGTTTTCCTTGAAATGCTGAATCCGCCCTATATTGGCCAGTATGCGATGATACTCTTCACGCTCCTTCAGTCCCTGGTCGTGGCACGGAATTTCACGCATGCGTTCCGCACCGCCAAACGACTGTCCACGCAATTGAAGGAAGAGGTGGCCATCCAAACGGCCCAGCTTCAGGAAAAAAATCAGCTCCTGGAGGTTCAGAAGGCCGAGCTGGGCAAGGCCCACGAGCTGCAGCAGAACTGGAACAACTATCTGCGGGAGCAGGTCCTGCAGCGTTTCCTTCCACCCGGCATTGCGGAAAAAGTCGCGCAGGGGAAGATCACGCTGTTCGAAGCGCCCATTGCCGTGGATGTGACGGTGATTTTCGCTGATCTATGTGCTTTCACCCGAGCGACGGAAATGCTGGGAGCGGAAACCATCGGTCTTATTTTGAATCAGTACTTCGTGGCCATGACCGAGATCGTCTTCAGCGAAGGCGGGATGGTGGATAAGTTCATCGGTGATGGGATCATGGCTGTCTTCGGCGTTCCCAACCGCATCGCGGCGGATGAACAGGTTCGGCACGCATTGCGATGCGCAGTCCGAATGCAGTTGAAACTGGAGGAGTTGAACACGTTTTGGCTCAAAGAATACAACTACAGTTTTGCGATGCGCATCGGTGTTCATCGCGGTCCGGCGGTTTTTGGCAGCTTCGGAGGTCAGCAGCGATCGGATTATACCGTGATCGGTTCCGCCGTGAATGTCGCCTCCCGTATCGAAGCCATCGCGGCCCCGAACGCCATTTATATCAGCAGCCCGATCAAAAAATATCTCGACAGTCGCATAGTGAGCGAGGCCGGAATTTTCACCCTGAAAGGCCTGGATGAGCCGGTGCGCTTGTATGAAATCAAGGACTATCAGACAATTGAGTGGGATGAATATTTCCGGCAGGTCGGCTGAACGCCGACCTTTATCGTCAGCTATGAAGAAGCTCCTGCTGCGGTGACGTAAGTTTTTTCTCGGGACTCAGGGGTATTGCGCTTTCTTTCTCCGCCATGCTCTTCATAAGATCACGCATTTCCATCAGCAATTTCTCGGACGTTGTCGGCTCAGCCGGTGCTGCAGGCTTGTCCGCCTCTTTGCGTCGCACTGCGTTCGCCGCCTTGACGACCAGGAAAACGGCGAAGGAGATGATCAGAAAATCAATCAGTGTGTTTAGAAAAATCCCGTAGTTGAGGGTCGGCGCACCGGCAGCCTTGGCCGCGGCCAGCGTTGGATAGGACTGCCCCGAAAGGGTGATGAAGAGGTTGGAAAAATCCATACGCCCTGCCAACAGTCCAATAGGTGGCAGCAGCACATCCGCGACAAGAGAGGATACGATCTTGCCAAACGCCGCGCCTATCACGATACCGATAGCCAGATCGAGCACATTACCGCGCATGATGAATGTCTTGAATTCGTTCCACATACTGGAGAGCCTCCGCTGGTTTAAATGGCCTTATATACCTTGCCCATTGAATTGCCCAGCCCTTTGTGATCTTTGGGAATTTTCACCAAGGCGGGCGTGATCGCTGCATGCTTGTATGCATTCAGGGACTGTTGGACAATGGACACTTACAATGTAAGCAAGTCCACCTTGTGTCCCAGAGAGCCGTCCATTACACAGCCTGGACACCTAGGGTTCACCCCTCCACCTCGCATTGAAAAAAATGGGATTTAACATGCAGAATGCCACTATTCTCCTGACAGGCGTTACGGGATTTGTAGGAAGTACCCTCGCGGCCGTGCTTTTGCGGCAGGGCTGCCGTATCGTGGCGCTTTCGCGCAAAGATCCTGAGGGGCAAAGGACCCGGGCCAAGATCAAGGAAAGCTATCTGGGTTTCTTTCCAGGGGACGCGTCGGAGAAGTTGGAGCAGCTTTTACAGAACGTCGAGGTGCTGCCCTATGATTATGCCCAGCTGCGCGCCCACGAGAAGCACCGCGAGGTTTTGAAGCGGGTTGATATCGTCTGGCACAGTGCGGCCGAGATGAGCTTTTCCTTCCGCAAATCCGTGGCGACCTTCAATGGCAACGTGGGTATGGCCACGGGGCTTTATCATCTGGTGGCGGACCTCGCCCCTCAGTGTCAGCGCTTTTTCTATGTATCCACGGCTTATACCTCGGGCAACGGTCGTCAGATTCATGCCGAGAACCTTCACTTCGAACCCGAGCACGTGAACCCCTATCAGATGTCCAAGTGGGCTGCAGAGATGGCTCTTTCGAATGCCCAAAAGGTTGTGGGTCTGCCCTTGACCATCTTCCGTCCCTCGGTCGTGGTCGGACATTCGCAGAATGGATTCTACAACGGTCAGTCCTTTGGCATTTACGCCTATGCGCATCTTTATGAAAAACTGCAGCAGCTCGGCGTCCGTCAGGTGCATCTGGAAGCCTGTTCCGACACCACGCTCGACGTCGTACCGATCGACCATGTGGTGGCCTGCGCCAGCGCTCTAACAGGTAAGGCTGGCGAATTGGAACCGATGAACATCGTTCATGCAACAGGCACAGCCGTGAAAAGCACCGACCTCAGCGAAGCCCTTCGGCGCGTTTACGGCGTCGAATCCATACTGGATTCCCGCCCCATGAGCACCATTGATCATAGCCTCGACCAGGTACTTTCCATCTACAAGCGCTTCAACAACGATAACATCCGCTTTGATAAATCGCGCATGCTGGCCCTCGTTCCCGAAGCTGCCCATCAAAGGACGGTGGATGCCGACCTCCTCTGCCTTTACTTTCAAAACACCAGCGTACCCGACTCCAAACTTCTGAAAAAGCTCCAGCCCGTGGTGATGTCCGTGGACCGGATGTCCAAACCCTTCCGTAAAGTGAAACAGCTGGAAGGGATCCATCGGAGTCTGGGCAATCGGCTGAAGGTGGTTTTCTTTTGAAACAGGTCGAGCAGCAGAAAAATATGCATGGCTGTTCACCCCCTTAACTTGTCACAACTCTCGGTCGCACATTTAATTTGGATCTTGCCTTCTGCGTTCAACGAAAGGTACCTATGCAGAATGCTAGTCATCTGCATAGGAGGTGCGACAAGTCTTATGAAACCATCCTCATTATTCCTCAGTTTATTGGCGGGGCTCTTAGTCAACGTTATGGGGACTCATAGTCCCAGAGCATTGAGTGCGCCCGTCCCCTTCGAAACGAAGTCAGCGCGTTCGGAACAGTTCATGTATTCCGGCTACAGCCCCCAGTTTATGGCTTCAACCAGCAGCGACTCCCTCACCCTCGCGGCACAGCTCTATGAAGGCAATAGCCTGGCCAGCTCAAAAATCATCCATTTTACCCTTAGCGGAAACAGCTATTCGAAAGCCTGGGAAAAGCAACTGCCTCTTCAACGTCTCGTCGGTATGACGAGTGATGGATCAAACTTCTATATCGCCTCCGCGGTCAATGAGGAAAAGGGCGACGACAAGAATCCCAACATGTTTCGTCCCAATGTTCTGGTGATGACGAAGCTGGATAACAAGGGCAACGTGATCTGGGAAAAGGATTTGAATACTCCGGGCTATCTGGGAGACGCCACGTCCAAGGCAATTTACTCGCCTTTGGGGGCAGGCACGGGCGCTTTAGCCTATGGAGCGGGTAAAGTCATCGTGGCTTTGACGGGAAACACCGAGGTCGATGCCAATGGGTTTCGACATCAGCGGGCTCAGTTCTTTGTCGTCGGCGCCAATGGTGAGGGCTATAAAGCCCAATCGGAAACCAGTTGGCGTCACTCGTTCGATCAACGCCTGGTCTTTGATGGTCAGGATTTCGTATTCACGGATTTGGGCGATGCCGGTTGGTATATGCCCGGAGCCGGCATTGCCGTGCGGAAAATCAGACCAAACGCCAATGGCGCTGAATTCATAGGCGCCGAGGAAAACCTGCAAGGAACCTATATCTATGTCCGGCAGTCCGAAACAGCGAATAATCAAAATTTCTCATTCACATCGTTAGGGGACCTTTTGCCTGGAGCACAAGGATATCTCTCGCTCTTTACGAGCGAGACGAGCAATCCCTCGGCAACACGGAACGGCTTTGAACAACCCGTTAACGAACCACGCAATCTCGGATTTGTCCATGTGACCCGCAATTTTGAAAGCGTTCGTGAAGGCAGCTGGGACGGCAGCACCACATATGGCAACACCATCATCCAAAACAGTGTTCCGCAAAAAATCAACATCACCCGCAACGTTGTCGACAGCAATGGTCCCACCCAGACCTTCTCACGTCCGGGTGATCCTGGACGCACGTTCACCCAGACAGGAATTATCTGGCTCACCCATCTTCCCGCCGGTGTGAGCGCCGAACGGCCGAAGCTGGTGGCTTTGGCCAACGGCCGCTACGTGGCTCTTTGGGAAGAGTGGAATTACAGCGGACTCGCGCTGAGTCACGCGGCGACAAAAGGCATGATCATCAATGAGCAGGGACAAATCCTGACCGGCCCTGTCAACCTCAACGCACGCTTGAATCCCAGTGGAGCCGATCGTCCCTTCATCCTGGACGGCAAGGCCACCTGGATCACAGGCGATGCGTCCACTGGCGAATTCCAAGTCCATACGGTGGACACGAACCTTGTCCTGTCCACAATCTCGCTTGACTCCAGCGGTCTGCCTCAGCCCACAACCTTTACTGACCATTTGAATGCGGGCGACACCCTCAAACCTGGTGACAGATTGCAATCGAGCAATGGGCTTTATTATGTGTCTTATCAGACTGACGGCAACCTCGCGTTGTATACGGCAGCCGGAAAATTCCTGTGGAATACGGGAACCAGCGGCCCGGCCGGTTACGCGAGCATGCAGGCTGATGGCAACTTTGCCATTTATACCGCGGATGGTCGCTTTCAGTGGAATACTGGAACCACAACTGCTGGCAGTCGCCTTATCCTGCGGGACAATGGCAATCTGCTTGTCCTTACCCCGGATGGTCAGGAGGTCTGGGCCAGCAATACAAGTATCTACACCAACCATCTGAGTGCTGGGGACACACTCAAACCAGGCGAAAGACTGCAATCCAGCAATGGCCGCTATTATTTGTCCTATCAGACTGATGGCAATCTTGCCCTTTACACGGCCGATGGCAAATTTTTGTGGAATACAGGAACGAGCGGTCCAGCTGGCTTTGCCACCATGCAAACAGATGGAAATTTTGCGATCTATGGACCTAATGGAGGCTTTAAGTGGAACACCGGCACCACCTCGGCGGGAAGCCGGCTCGTTCTGCAGGACGACGGGAATCTGGTGGTTTACACGCCTGCCGGGGCTGCTGCCTGGTCGAGCGGAACCCTCCGATGATTCAGCTCGCGCAAGCGCCGCATGACATCCGCAATCAACCTTTCTGCGACCTTCGCATCCGTGAAAGGAATGGGATAGCTGAAAGTCAGGCGTAAAATATCCTGAAAGGATAGTGCGGCAATGACCAGAAGTGAGCGAGGCAGAAGGTGACTGCTCGGCAGTCCGAATATCTCTTCTATCGTGACATCACCATGCTGGGGCTTGAGTTTGATGCGTCCCATATTCGTGACCATAGCAGTCGATTGCGCCTGTTTCACCATCAGCTGCCTTAGCTCATCGACGTCCGTATATTTCTTAAGGACCATCCGCAGCAAGGCAAGGCCGAACTGCGGCTTGCCCATCTCAATCTGCTGCTTCACAGAACGGGAATAGACGCGCGCAAGCTCCCAGAAATCGCTATCCGCGCTGACGTCTGCCAGGACATCAAGGTTGGTGGCATAAAAACCGAAGTCACGACTTACGTCCTCGCGGAGTTCCGCACGAAGACTGACGGATGAGGATATTCCAAGAGCAAGCGGCCCTTGGGCTTTCGCTTCAGCATGGATCGCAAGGGAAAGCGCCGCACAGATCGCGCCATAGACGGTGGTATTGTGCTTACTGGCGCCTTGACGTATGGCTTCCGATTCAAGCTGGGTAAAACTGAGTGTTTTGAAGACAGTGGCCCCCGTGCCGTTTCCTGAAGGTTCCGTTCCTGCAGGAAGCCAGTAGACCTTTTTGCGAGCTGTGCGGACCAGGTCATTGACGTTCTGAACGATATATTTCAGCTGTCTGAACATGCCGCTTTCCTGCTTGAACAGACTCTCCATGGATTCACGAATCGGCTGACGGGCGGACGGTTTCGCACCGCTATAGACGGACAGCACCTCTTCTATCAGGAGTACAGCCGAAAGGCCGTCGCCTATCAGGTGGTTGAAGCTCAGAATCAGTTCGGCATAATCAGGCCCTGAAAGAATTGCGGCATCCCACAAGCTGTCAGCATTCATAGGAATGCGCCGACTCAGTTCCTCGTCCATGAGTCGATGCCAGTGATTGCCATCCTCCCTTCTTATGACACGCACTTTATGTCGGGATATATGGCCCGTTTCCAGGATAAACTGACCGTTGTCTTGAAGCACCTTCGCGCCAAGAATGGGAAAGACATGAGCCGCGGTGTTCACAGCATCTTTCAATTGGTCGGCATCGACCTGACCACGCAAGCGGCAATAGAAAACGAAGGTATTTGACGCCCGCTCACACATTTTCGCCCAAAAAATTTCCCCTGTGGAAAACGGACGCTGATTAAGCTGAACATTTGAAGTTTGCATAGGACCTCCCGCCTATGATTATGTCGGCAAGGAGGTCATGCAGCGAGAAGTAAAGACCGGGTTCGTGGTTAATTTTTTCTTCCAGGATCGCGAGGCCGCAGGCCCCGCTCATGCCCAATCAAAGGGTCTTCAGATACTCAATCAGCTCCTTCAGTTTCTCGGGTTGCCTCGCGAAATCAATCCCGCCATTGAACACTTTGATATCCGCGTGGCCCTGGTTCGAGTACCCAAGGATCGAGGTATCAAACGCTTTCCCATCCTGATCCCAAACAAAACCCATCCTGACCTGATCATACTTCAGGCTGCCGGTTTTAAAGACTGCCGGTCGGGTTGCGGGAACCAAAAGCTGCGCGATAGTCGGAACCGAACCATTGTGCAGATAGGGAGCGCGAGCCCAGAGGCCGGTTAATGGCAGAGCGAGATAACCGGGATTGCTTTGTCGTGGAACGATGATGTCTTCGTCGGACGCCTCGCAGTCAGGATTGGCCAGATCACTGCACGAGGCTTTCAGGTTTTTGACCAAAAGGAGCCGTGCGTCCGCGGTCAAGCCGTTGGCGCGACCGGGTTCGGTGCCGACTTCGTTGATTCCCATGAAATACTCGGATTCATGACAGCGGGCACAGGCTTTTTGATAGATGCCGCGGCCCGCGACCGCTTTTTTCAGATCGACGGAGAACGGATAGACGGGAGCCGGCAGCTCGGATACGAAAGGTGTCGTCAGCACTGCGTTCTGATAGTTCACAATCCGCGGATCCCCCGCCACACCCAGCTCGGCACCGAGGTTACGGATCAGGTTATTGCGAATGTTGCCATCCCACTGGGCCGACACGCGATCTTTCTGGCGCCAGACACTCATGATGTCCGCAACGGAGGGATTGGTGCCGAAGTATTTCACCACAGTTCCGGTCGGATCGGCCTGGAATTCGGTCAAGGGAAGAAAGGCCAGGGTCGCAAAGCCGAAGGCTTCCACATGACCCGGACTGTTTTTCAAAAGGGTGAGGTCCCCATGATAGCTATATGCACCCAGTGTTTGCTGCACAAAGGCGCTGCGCTGCAAAAGGCTATTTTTAAAGCCTTCCACCATCTGCTGACCCACGGTCGGACTGCCGACCGGCCCGCTCATGAAGATGGCCTTATCCATCCTCTCATCCGCAATACGATCGGGTCCATAAAGCGCCCCATCAGGTTTTGCCAGAAGCGCATCACGAAATTTTTCATAAAGATAATTCGGATGCGTGACCGACCCTGTGAGAAGAGTGCGGTAACCGTTGATATCAAAACTCGTGGACGGAGCCCCAACCAGAATGCGCGGCCGGCCATCAGGTCCGATCACGCGCCCTGTGTGACAGGCCGCACAGGTGAACTGAACCGTCGAGGGGGTCGGCGAGGTCGACGGCGCCTTGGTCAGACTCATGCCGTAGTAAAAGGGATCATTTGGACTATTTTTAAAGAGACCTGTGAACGAAGCCACGGATGCATCCGACCAAAGCTCTGGAAGAACGTCCGGCAGGAGCCTCAAAATTACCGCCGGAGTTCCATTGAAACCAACAGGCGCCTTCGTGAAGGAATCCAGGGCCGCCTGGTTGGTAGCGAGATAGCTATCCAAATATCTTTGACGTTCGGACTGAATAAGCGTCCAGGCTTTACTGCTCAATTCATCCACATTTTTTCCCGCGAGGGCTGCGGACGAATCATCCTCGTTTTGGGTACGGTGACGCAGATCCAGGGCGGTTCCACACGATTGCCCCATGATCGCCAATGTCGCAATGAGAGCGAGTTTTTTCATACTCTTGCAGTCCTTTCTCAAGACCTATCCGTTTTCGATGTGCAGCATTTACAAAGAACGTATCGGTGGAAATGAAAAAGCAGCGTGGGAAATTCTTTTAAGGAAGGAATATCGGGGACTTGGAAGGACTAATCAGCAGACGAGCGTATACAGAAAAATCATCAGAATGGGTGAGTATCGGGTACAAAGGCGGGCCCGAAGCCCGCCCTCATCGTCACCTGGATTTCAAAACCCGGAAGCTCCGAGGTGCCAGACTCAGGGTTTTGTCTGTCACCGCTCCACCCTGCATCAGGTCCTCGTAAGTCCCTTGAGGAATGGCCACGTTCTTCCAGCTGTCGGATTTATTGATAGCCACAGTCACCTTGTCCAGGCTCTCGCAACCACCCATCGAATAAACCCAGGCATCACGATCCACATAATGCATCTTCCGCTGGCCGCGGCCGAGCACCTTATACTCCGCACGGATCTTGGCCAGCTTCCTGACCTTGTCACGCAGCGCGAGCTGGTGCACGTTCAGCTGGCGATCGTCCCAGGGCATCATGCGGCGGTTGTCGGGATCTCCCCCACCCGCCAGACCGATTTCATCACCGTAGTAGATCAAAGGAATGCCAGGGTTCGTGAGCATGGTCGCAAAGGCAACGCCCAGCCGCTCGTAGGGCGCCGCGTCCTGAGGCTGTTGGAATTGTCCGCTGTTCCAGCCGTTTTCAGGAATGCTGCCGAGCACGCAGTCACTGATCTGCCGACTGGCAAAGTGAATCGCGCGGGGAATGTCATGGTTGCCGATCCAGGTCACCATCAGGGATTTGTTATAGAGCCCACGATCATAGTAACGATCATTGGTCGATAGCCAGTAATCGAGATAGCCGATGTCCCCATCCGGACGGAAGAGGGCTTCACAGGCCGTTTTCTTGAAGGGGAAATCAAACTGCCCATCGAGCATGCTCTGCGAATCGACGAACTTCTTCAGATTGTCCTTGCTGAAGTAATCAAAGACTTCGCCCACGAGATAGAAACGGTCCCCTGCAGGATCGGGAATGGCCTGCTTCAGCTCCTGACGCAGTTCGGTCAGCCATTCGGTAGGAATGTGCTTCACCGCATCCAGGCGCAGACCGTCCACCTGGTATTCCTTGGCCCACCAGACCGCGTCGTTGATCGACCAGCGGCGGACTTCAGGCTTATAGAAATCAAAGCCGGGCAGATAGTCCGTGAATGAACAGCGGGTGGTCCAGTACGGATCATCCCAAAGGTTTTCCGGGCCACAGACCCGAATGCGACCATTCTGGGTGGCAAACCAGCCTTTATTCGCCTGATAAAGACCCGAGTTGGTGTCGACGTGCTTCATCACATAATCGAAAAGGACCTTGACCCCATGACCGTTGGCGCTTTCCGCACCATGCGCCGTCGCAATCAGTTCCTTCAGCTCGGTCTCGCTGCCAAAGCGGGATTCCACTTTTGGCCGGGGATTCGGGGCATCGGGGTTGCTGTAGTCGATATTTGCAGGGGATGGCCAGTAACCGTGATAACCCGAATATTTATTGGGATCACGATCAGGGGTCACGGAATTGCCGGCATCATCCCGCGCATCGTAGGGCGCGGACAGCCAGAGTGCGGTCACACCGAGGTCGGTGAGGTAATCCATTTTTTTGGTGACGCCTTTGAAATCGCCGCCCACATACTGAGCCGAGGCTCCGTTATTGGGATTGCCACCGCTGGCGCCAGGCACGGGAAAACCCTTGCCATCGCTGTCATAGAAACGATCGACCAGGGCAAAATACATGACCGTGTCCCGCCAGTCGAAAGCTTCGGGATTGCCGCACTGCGGCAGAGGCTGCGTGATCGCCAGTTCCGTTCCGCATTGGTAGGTGCTGTTCACACCACCAAAGCCATCGGCTTCACTGACGAGCGCATTGGGATCGGCGATCCAGTTGCGACCGTCGACCACGAACTTATAAAGGGTTTTGCCTTCGGGCAGAGTGACTTTCGCGGTCCAGATGTCACCGGATTTGGCGAAGGGTATCGCACCGAGATTGGGATTGTTGGCCCAGTCCGTGAACGAACCTGTCATCCACACCGATTGCGCGGACGCATTCTTGTAGGTGAAGGTCCACTGACACGTCTTCCCGAAAGCCGCTCCGGACATGCCGAGTGTTGCAAGGCCAACAGTTGTGACCCATCCTAAAACAAAGTTCATCAATTCCCCCCTGAAGCTTACTCCCGGATCCATCCTAAGTTTCCACGGAGTACACTTCGTTGCGTTGCACTGAAGTTAGGCGGGTTATAACAAATGAGAATATGCTCGTGAACTCACAAGCATGTGCATAACCGCAAGCCCCTACCTCAACGAAGGTTCTGTATGCCATATCTACATGCATCTGTATGTCGTCCTTCAGGAACCCGCATAATCTCAATGCATGATGAATTCTGAAGCGTTGAGCACTCTCGGGATAAAAGCCAGTGTCGACGGGGGTTTCACACCCTCTATTAAGTTTTTCTAAACACTCGGAAAAGGGGTCGTTTGCGGGAGGGGGCGGAATCCTACGCTAAGGCTTTGGCCAGCGATATTCTCCGGTGAGATTGATGTGTTCCCATCCGAGCGGCGAAACATGGGCCAAGAGATCGGGCGATAGCAGCTTTCCATCGCGTTTCTGGTTTGCAACGACCTCGCCGAGCTTCATGGTGTTCCAGAAGATGATGATGGCGGCGAGCAGATTCATGCCGGCGATGCGGTAATGCTGGCCTTCGGCGGAACGGTCGCGGATTTCACCGCGGCGGTGGAAGCTGATTGCCCGCTTCAGCGCATGATGAGCTTCGCCTTTGTTGAGCCCGATCTGGGCACGCCGTTGGAGTTCGGCATCCAGAATCCAGTCGATCATGAACAGGGTGCGCTCGACGCGACCGACTTCCCGCAGGGCTGTCGCGAGCTCGTTCTGCCGCGGATAGGAGGCGAGTTTCCGCAGAATCTGGCTTGGCGCGACGGTCCCGGCAGCAATGGTGGCGGCGATGCGCAGGATGTCGGGCCAATTGCGCTCGATCATGGCTTGGTTGACCTTTCCGCCGATCAACGCTCGCAGGTGCGCCGGGGCGGCCGACGGATTGAACGCGTAGAGCCGTTTGGATGGCAGGTCGCGGATGCGCGGAGCGAACCGGTAGCCGAGAATGGCACATGCGGCAAAGACGTGATCGGTGAAGCCGCCCGTGTCGGTGAACTGCTCGCGGATATGGCGTCCAGCATCGTTCATCAGCAGGCCATCGAGGATGTAAGGCGCTTCGCTTGCCGTTGCAGGAATCACCTGGGTTGCGAACGGCGCATATTGGTCGGAGACGTGGCTATAGGCTTTCAGGCCCGGGGTATTGCCATATTTCGCGTTGACCAGGTTCATGGCCTCACCTTGCTCTGTAGCGACGAAGAACTGTCCGTCGCTCGAAGCCGACGTGCCCATGCCCCAGAACCGGGCCATGGGTAACGCTGCCTGTGCCTCGACCACCATGGCCAGCGCCCGGTCATAGGCTTCGCCCTCGACATGCCACCGTCCAATGCGGATCAATTCCCAGAAGGTGTGGGTGTTTGTCGCATCCGCCATTTTGCGCAAGCCGAGGTTGATCCCTTCCGCCAAGATAACGTTCATTAGCCCGATCCGGTCAGCGCAGGGTGCTCCTGTGCGCAGATGGGTGAACGCTTCGGTGAAGCCGGTCGCCGCATCCACCTCCAGCAGGAGATCGGTGATGCGCGTGGGCGGGATCTGCTTGTAGAGATCGAGCACCAGATCTTCGGCGCCTGTCGGCGCGGCGGCTTCGAGTTTCTCGATATGCAGAACGCCGTTTTCAATCGACCCGCCCGGGATCGTGCCTGCGCGAGCGGCACGGCCAAGCTCGCGCAACCGCATGTCGAGGCGAGCTTGCCGGTCTGCCAGCCATTCCTCCGGCCGCAATGGCACAGCGAGACGACCGCCTTCCGCGATGGATTGTGCCGGAACGAGTGCGTGTTTCAGATCGCCATAGCGCCGGGACCTAGTAAGCCAGACATCTCCGGAGCGGAACGCATCGCGCAGATGGAACAGCACCGCGATCTCCCATAGGCGAGCGTCGCCAGCCCTCTGGGCCCGAAGGTGGCGATGCCATTTCGAGCTGGGCCGCAAGAAGCTGGTCATCGCGGCATCGTTCAAACCGGTACGAAGGGCCGTCACCGCTTCCAGAAGCGGCAGTGCAACGGGCGCAGCTCGCAGATCGAGCAGGCGCAACATGCGTGGAGCGTATCGGCGGAAGCGGTGATAACCGTCGAGCACATGATTGAGCGGATCGTCGGCCATGGTGGCGGTCAGCCTGGTTGCCATTGCAACAAGGGTTTTTAAGCCGTCCCACCCTGACCCACTCGCGATGACATCGCCCAGCGGCTGGCCATCATCCTGTGCATCGACCAGGGCGCCCCCGATCTCGGCGAAGGATTTCAGGGTGTCACGCACCACCCCCGCTTCGTCTGCGACCTTTGCATGGCAAATACGCTCCGAAGCACGGTAGAGACGGCCGACGATCCGGTCGTGGGTTTCGACCACTGCGTCGGCCAACATCGCCTGCCATTCCGAGACGCAAACAGCCAAGATCGCAAGCCGCCTGTCCTCCGGGAGATCGCGCATGCCGTCGGCATAATACCGTTCACCCTGCCTGCGCAGACGAGTCACCCGATGGGCAGGAACGCCGGCAAGCAGATCCTCGGGGAGATCGATGCGTTGCAGATATTCGAGCCGGTCGAGCAGCCGGTTGGCCGACGAAGAGTTCGAGCCAGGCTCGAACTGGCGCAGCCACACAAAACGGGTCACCCGATCATCAGCCGTCTCCTCGAGCAATGCCAGCAACTGTTCTCGGATCGACATAGGCAGCCGACTGGCGATCCTCGTCTCGATGCGTCGCTCGGCATCGACGAGAGCCGCGGCACAAAGCCGCTCGATCGTGGATGTCGCGGGAAGGACAGTGCGGGTGCGTCGGCACTCGGCTACGAAGCGACGGGCGATATCCTCGTTCGACACCGCCATCTCGGCTTCTCGGAACAACCATTCCTTCAGCTCGCTCGCACCACGTCCGGAGAAGGTGCGGAAGCCGTAGAGCCCCCGTAACTCGGCAAGATGCTCGTGCCGTGTTTCCTCGCGGGCAGCATAGTCTACGAGATCGTCGGCACCCAGGCCAAGCTGCGCTCCGATAAATTCGATGACCTCTGCAGGGATCAGTTCGCCTGGAGCCAGCACCCGGCCGGGATAGCGCAGGACACACAATTGCAGGGCGAAGCCGAACCTGTTGTGAGCGCGCCGACGCAGCCTGATATGCCCAAGGTCTTCATCACTCAGCGTATAGTGCTTGAGCAAATCCGTCTGTGAAGTCGGCAAGCGCAACAGCGCGTCTTTCTGCCGATCGGTTAGAGTGACGCGACGCGGCATACATGTTCCTTTTTCAAAATCTGATAGCGTTCAAGACGCTTTGTTTATGAAGCTGGTTGAGATACATTTCCAGAGGTCAATGCAATCGTGGCCGAAGCGCCGCCTCAAACCAACGTTTGTGATACATGCTGATCGGATATGCCCGCGTCTCCAAAGCCGATGGCTCGCAGTCTCTCGACCTGCAGCACGACGCCTTGCGCGCCGCAGGTGTCGAACGGGACAATATCGGCTCTGTTGCAAAGATTGGCGGCAGTCAGAGGTAGGCTGTCGCTCTGCGCCGATCAGGCGGCTGCTGCGAAATGGTGGTTGAGCATGCCCATGGCCTCCGTCAGCGCCGAGGGCCCAATGCCAAAAGCTCTCTCCACAAGGCGCACCTCGCCCCTGATGCCGGGCTGCAGGCACCAGGGGCGAGCCTGTCCTTTGCGCAGGGCTCGCATGACTTCGAATCCCTTGATCGTGGCATAGGCCGTGGGGATCGATTTGAAACCGCGCACCGGCTTGATCAGTATCTTGAGCTTTCCGTGATCGGCCTCGATCACGTTATTGAGATACTTCACCTGCCGGTGGGCCGTCTCCCGGTCCAGCTTTCCTTCGCGCTTCAATTCGGTGATCGCTGCACCATAGCTCGGCGCTTTGTCGGTATTGAGCGTGGCAGGCTTTTCCCAGTGCTTCAGGCCTCGCAGGGCCTTGCCCAGGAACCGCTTCGCTGCCTTGGCGCTGCGGGTCGGCGACAGGTAGAAATCGATCGTGTCGCCCCGCTTGTCGACTGCCCGGTACAGGTAGGTCCACTTGCCCCGCACCTTGACGTAGGTTTCATCCAGGCGCCAGCTCGGATCAAAGCCACGCCGCCA
>NZ_DASTAT010000096.1 GCF_035712445.1 Oligoflexus sp.
TCATCCATGAAATCCAGGACATCCGTGGGCAGATCGGTAACTTTGTCCGGCGGCGAATGATGATAAGAAATAGCATGGACCACATAGTCCGGAAAACCCCAAAGTGAAGCCGCGATCTCACCGAGCGTGACGTGCGAATAGGCCCGGATATTATCCTCGCCCTGCAGCCAGGTCCGGGGCCGCCGTGGGTTCACCGTTTGCCGGGCCACGTCATCGGTCACGTTCGGAAAGCAGATGGCGGACACCACTTTGCCGATATTGCAAAGACAGCCCGCGATATACGCCTCGTCTTTCGAAATATGCCGGGCATAATGCTCGGCGATGTACTCACAGATTTTACCGGTCAGGATGGATTCCTGCCAGTAGGCATCCTTGGCGAAGAAGTTGGTTTTAAAATCAAATTCCTGGAGCGTTTCCGTCAGAATCAGTTCGTTAAGGGTCTTGCGGCCCACAAAACTGATGGCGTGTTCCAGGTTGGTGAACTCGGGGACCGACGACGCGCGCAGGTTATTGGCAATGCGCAGGACGCCCATGGCGATGTTCGGGGTCTGGCGCAAGGCCTTCTTGATATCCGCGGACGAGGATTTTTCATCGGAGATCGTGGTCTGGAGCGCCATGATCGCAGTCGGGACCAAGGGGATATTGCGAATCTCCTGGACGTTCTTGAAGATCGTGGCCGCAGCCTCGCTCATGTGCAGGGTCGGAGAATACCATTCGTATTCTCCCTTTTTAAGGACCAAACCGCTCCCGCACGAGCATTCGAACCAAAGGAATCCCTTGGGACAAACACGAAATTTCGAAGTGCCCTTCAGATAGTCTTCGGGGACCTCGTAAACACGCTCACAGCATTGGCAAAACGTCGGTTTCATGGCATCCTCTTCCTTACGGAGTTCTTCGTCCAACCAGCCATTAAACTTAAGAAAATCCTTCGGGAGCCCCGCTCGATCCGCCCTATTGGGGTTTTTCCCCCGACAATTATTGAAACTTTTTTCGAAACAAAGTTCAGAATATTTTGTGTTCTGTAATCCTGACGCCGCGAAAAGGTCCCGGGGCTCCCGATAGCGCTGGCCCGCATCGTGCAACAAGGAAAGGGATTTCAAGGGAAAGCATTTGAAGACCGACCCCTGATTTGCTCGAAAGGCTTGAACAGCAAGGATTTAAAGCGAAAAACGGGACCTTTTTGTGTAAGAAGATGCGATGAGACGAACTAAGATTCGCTAAGATCTCGTCCGCATGAACTGCTTGCCGAAGGATTCGCTCGCTTTGAAATTTCTGTTGGGCCTTTTTGCATTTTTTCCCGGAAAAAGCAGTGTTCCGTGAGCCTCCAGCCGACAGACCACTTCATATATTTTTCATAGACACTTTTCTGGAACGCGCGTTAGTGTTGACCTAAGGAAAGCTCCTCAACCAACAGTTTCATGAGAGGTTAGTATTATGAAAGTTTTTGGAAGCATCGTTAAGTTTGTTGCCCCACTCCTGGTCATGGGCGCTGCAGCGCAAGCTCAAGAACGTTTCCCCGTTCCTTCTGAGCCCATCACCATCAAAAAAATCCAGTACAACGGCACTGGCTGTCCGCTCGGCACCGTTGCCAAGAACGTGTCGGAAGACAAAACCGCTTTCACCTTGACCTTCTCTGAATTCGTCGCTGAAGTCGGCCCTGGCATCTCGCTGTCGTCTGGTCGTAAGAACTGCGTGGCCACGATCGTCCTCGACGTTCCTGCTGGCTGGCAATATTCGATCGGTAGCTTCTTCTACCGTGGTTTCATGGCTCTTGATAAAGGCATCAAGGCTGACCATTCCGCTACTTACTTCCTGGAAGGCCAAGGCAAAACCGGCACCTTCTCGTCCAGCAACTACGGTCCTTATGAGTCCGATTATGTTTACAACGACAAAGTTGGTATCGCTTCGGCCGTTTGGTCGCCTTGCGGTGTTGAGCGCGCTCTGAACATCAACACTTCGATCCGCGTATCGAACACCAACTCCCGCGCGTATCCTAACGCTCAGGGCCTGATCACCAACGACTCCATCGACGGTCAAATCACCCAAGTTTGGGGCCTGACCTGGAGACGCTGCTAATAGCTCCCGTGAGCTCCCTGCGGCCCGGCCGCAGGAGCGCTCACGGCTCTCTTCACCCCACTGATTTCATCTCTTCAGCTTCCTCTTCCGGCCATTCCAGAAGCAAAAAGCTCACGTCATCGTCGGGCGGATGTTCCTGCCAGACTTTTTCGGCGGTTGCCAGGATGGATTTTTGCAGCTCATCCAAAGCACAGTCCCGGACCAGAACCCGTTCCAAGTGCCTTGTTTTCAGGATTTGACCGCCCGGACCCTGGTTTTCCACGAGCCCATCGGTATAAAGGAAGATTCGATCGCCGCGCGACCAGCTTTGGCTATGCACGGTGAACTGCGGATCTTGCGTGTGCCCGAGGCGATTGCCGCGACTTTTCAGGATGCGAATCGAGTTCCCCTGAATCAGATAAGGAAGATTATGGCCCGCATTCAAAACATGGATGGTGCCGTTCCTTCGATCTATCGCTAAAAAGCACATGGTCATGAAGCAGCCGGAGCGCGTTCCCGTCCGGCACACTGTTTCATTCACAGCGCGGGCCAAAAACTGAAGCCTTTCCAGAATGGAATGGCCCGTGCTCTGTCCAAGCCAGAATTCGCTCGCGTACACAGCACCGCAGACTACGCCCGTGATCAAGGCCGAGGGAATTCCATGCCCGGTCACATCCCCGATGCAGACGAAGGCTGTTTCCAAGGGCTCATGATAGAAATAGCCCAGCCAGTCGCCGCCGGTTTGCGAGGCGGACTTATAGTAAGTCGACAGCTGAAGGCCCGGCAGCGTCTGATGATGCGGCAGGAGCGATTCCTGCATCGCGCGGGCCGCCATCATCTCGGCATCGAGCTTCACTTTTTCCTGAGTTTCCGTGATCAACTGCAGGTTTTGCAGGGCAATGGCCGCCTGGGCGCAGAGCGGAGCGACCGTTTCCATGCTGCGGCTGTCGAACAGATCATAGATCTGGCTGTTGGCAAGGTAGCAGTATCCGTACACAGCTTTCCGATAAACGAGTGGCAGCACCAGGACCGAGCCGCGGCTCAGCTGCTCGTTCTTCTGCCACTGCGGAGGCCGGATCCGTGCGGCGTCCAGTCCTTGATCCCAGCAGTGTTCAAGGAAGGCCCGATCGATTCCCAATTTATAGTAGCCGTGCTCGCTCAGCATTTTCAGATCAAGGTTTCGAGCTGATGTCGGCTCCCAGCCTTCCTTGCTTTTCAGAAACACAAGGCCAAGTTCGGCGCCCGTGCAGACACAGAGGGCTTCGAGCAAAGCGTCCAGCAATTCCTCGCGTCCGGTCAGGACGCTCAATTTCAAAAAGATTTCGAGGAGCGCATGACTTTCGAGACGCTGCCGGAGCAGAGGCGCTCTTTGCCCCTGCATGGTGCGCGAACGCTGCGAAAGCTGCTGCGAAGGCAAATTATCGCGCATCGTAAAGCGGCAGATGGAAAGCAGGGCATCGCACTGTTCCATGGAAAAGGCCTGATCGCGCTCGGCATAATAATCACGGGCCAGCTGCAGGTTCACTTCGGCCAGATCCGCGGCGTATTCGGTCTGCAGGCGTCCCAGAAGTTTCCGGCCCTCGGCGACGATGATCAGCCAGCCGCGCTGGAAGGCCCAGCGAATGCCTTTTTGAATGACCCAGCGTCCCAGCATGCGGAACCCTAAAACATGGAGCCATTCGCCCGTCGCATATAGAGTCTGGGCGTAAAAGACCCGGGCCCGCAAAAGCTGATTGAGCCAGCAAAGAAGCAAAATGACGAACGCACGACCCGGTCGCTTCATGCGCGTCAGGTTCCAGGCATAAAGCACCGGCGTGAGCAGGGAATAAGCCGCTCGATGCCCGTGTTTGACCGTGCTGGCAAAGGCTTCCCGGAACAAAGGATCGGCGGCCTGATAATCCTCGCGCAGAAAGTAAATTTCCCCGGGCGCGACGCAGGCGAACACCGTATCAATGGAATCAAAGCCCTCGCGCCGGATTTCATTTTTGGCGTTGAAGGTATCCTGGATCAGTTGATTCATCTGATCCTCGCGTTTATCCTGCAGATAGACCCGAAGACAGCAGCCCAAAGGCGTCGGCGTATAGCGTATGCGTTTCCAGAGTTCAACCAGCTCCGACGTCAGCTGCTTCGCCTGACCGTTCTCGCCCCCATACTGATCTATATGAATCAAGGCCATAAGGCTCAGCGAACGCCAGAAGGATTCGCCCACCGGCGTCAGAGTTTTGACAGCTTCGGTCAAGCGCGTCTGGGCTGATTTCAGATTGCCCAGCATGAAATCATGGACGTAGCCCCAGCAGAAGAGAATAAAGCCCTTGTCCACGGGATTATTGGTGCGATCAAAGTAATCAGCGCCCCGACTTAGAAAGGAGCGGGCCAGCCGATCGAAGCCAAAGGGCGCGAGCGCGATGCCCCAATAAGCGAAGACCGTCGCTCGATAGGGATTGTCCTTATACGCGAGGATGCGGAAGGTCACCGGGATCACGTTGGCGATGGCTATCATCGGATAGCTGAAATAAAAGGGGATTTCGAGCTTGATGCGGAGATGAAGCAGGATGCGTTCCCGCTCGTTGGCGATTTCCTTGGTCTGCTTGCCGAAGAAATGAAACCAGATCGCATAAAGAGTCAGAAAGGGCATGGTCGCAAAGATATAGAGCCAGGCATGCCACTCCCTGGTCACGATTTTTTCATCGAGCGCCTTGAGCCCTGCCATGACCGAGTCCAGGGAATCCTTGTAGCGGAACATGGTAAGGTTATACTCGGTTTTGCGGGCATAAATCTGTGCTCTCTGCACAGGATCATCGACATGCCGCAGAACCTGATCATAGAGTTTCAGCGCATCATCAATCTGCTCTGAAACAGCCAGAAGGTCAGCCCAGAGTTCATGCAGGGCCACCCACTCCTGAATCAATTCCGGGTCCTGATCAAAATCTTCGGGGAAAAGATCCGAGGCGAAGCGAAGGAACTCGCGCGCCTTGCTGTAGGCATAGACCGCGGCTGCGGCCCTGGCGGCTTTAAAGAGAAGACGCCGATTCAAAGGCGCATCCTGCTTCGCATTGCCTTCCATGATGTGAAAGGCGGCTTCAAAATAATCTTTCTGCGTGGTCCCGTGAGTCTCGGGATCCAAAAGATTCAAGCTCAGCCAGTATCCATAGGCACGATGATATTCACGGCGCGTGTCGAGGTCCACCTGCTCATAGGCGGCCTCGCGAATCTTGTCATGGAAGAAGATGAGCTTCCGATCATGCGGCAGAATCAAATGCTTGTGAACGAGTTCATCGCAGGCCAATTCCAATTGCCTTCGCCATGCGACCGGATCCTCGGAAAGGTCCGGGTAAAGGTTACGGAGCAGCGACGTCAGGGACTCAAGGCTGACACTGTTGCCCGCTACGCTCGCCGCCAGAATCAGATCGCGGCTCAGCCCGGTCAGGCGTTTGATGCGTTCCGCCACCAGGCCCGCCACGCCCTGAGTCAGCCCGCTTTGCTTGGCGCGTTCGGCGCTGAACGACCAGGTCTTGGTCTGTTCATCAAAGTCAAAGACGCTCGAGGCGATCGCCGATTTCAGATATTCATAAATATGAAAGGGATTCCCCGCCGTCAGCTGGTAGGTCGCTTCCTGAAGGCGGCTGATTTCCGGGCCGCTTTCATCCAGAAGATGATGCACGAGCTCATCGGATTCCTGGCGACTCAAAGGTCCCAGGTCGATCTGCTGTTTCTGCGGCAGTTCCTGAAGAACCTGATAGTGAAGCGGATGCCGTTCATCCACCTCGTTGCTGCGGTAGGTTCCCAGGAAAAGAGTGGAGCCCATGCCTTCGCGCAGACCCAAAAGACAAAGTTCCCGCACGACGGCGAGGCTTTGCCAATCGGCCCACTGCAGGTCATCAAGGAGGATGACGAGCCCCGCCCCCTCCGGATAGAGCAGGGTCAAAAATTCAGCCAGCGTCGCATGAAACACATGACTTTCATCCTCGATATCCTCGAACTGAAGCGGAGGAAAGCTCGGCAGTATGCCTTCATAGAAAGCAAAGCGCTTGGCCAGAAGTTGACCACGGGGCCCGAGGCGCTGCTTCACCTGCCGCATCCAGCTTTCCCGCAGCGGGGGCGCATGACTTTGGATGGTGTAGGCATGTTCCATCAGCATCAGCGAGAAGGCGCTGAGCGGAAGGTTGCGCTCAAACTCCGAGAACTTCGCCGCCATGACCACGAGCTGCTGACTGCGGCCGCGATGCATCATTTCATGCGCCAGCCTTGATTTGCCCACCCCCGAAGGAGCCCCGATAAAATAGCAGGAGCCCTGCCCTTTCAAAGTTTCGACCAGACTCGCATTCAGGATATCAAGCTCGCGCTGGCGGCCAACCATCGGAATCTTGTAGTTGAGTTCACGGAGCTTATCCTTGGTCCCAAGGGCGAAGCTGCGAAGATTCTTTTGGCTTTGCAGGGCATCACGACAGCGCTCGAAGTCCGAGAAAAGCCCAAAGGCCGAGTGATAGCGTTCATCTGGATTTTTGCGCAGAAGCTTTTGAATGATATCGCTCAGGGCCTCTGGAAATTCAGGAAAGATCTGGGACAAGGGCTTGGGCACTTCGCTCAGCAACATGGCGATCAGCTCGCGCCCGACCTTGGAGCGGAACGGTGGCTCGCCTGTGGCGGCTTCATAAAGAGTGATGCCCAGCGAATAAAGGTCACTGGCCGCATTCCCGGCCAGCTTGACAAAGCCGGTACGCTCGGGAGGGAGATAAGCCAGCGTCGCTGCAACATTCTGCTCCAAAAGCTGGCTATCGTAAAAGCCTCCGTGACCAAAGTCCACCAGCACCACCTCGGTGCGTTCTTCATCACGGAAGCAAATATTGCTCGGTTTCAGATCGCCATGGAAGATGCCCTTGCCATGCACGGTCTCAAGAGCCTTGGCCATCTGCATGCCCAGTTTCAAAATCTCCAAGGGATTGAGCACGGGGCGATGCTTCCCCGCAAGGCGCTCGGCCAGGAGGTGGGCAAGATCTTTCCCAGGCAGATACTCTTCGATCAGATAGGGGATGGACCCTTCCATCGCTGCAGCCAGGATCTTGACCGCACCGGGATGGTCCAGGGCACCAATCAGAACGCTTTCGCGATGCAGAAGCTGAGCGGCCATCAGATTGTGCTGGCTCATGCCCGTGGTGTTAAAACATTTGATGGCAATGCGCTGATGACCTTCCGGCTTGCGCCAGAGTCCCAGGTAAACTTCGCCAAAACCGCCCGCCCCCAGCTGATCGATAATCTCGATCGCACCGTTATCAAGCGTCTGTCCTGGACGAAAAAGACCCATGAAAACCTTTATATCAATAGAGAGCGGCTCTCGCTTTGTCGGTGCTTCATGCCGAAATATAAGGCAGAAATCTTTACTTAAAAGACCGATTGATTCGGCTTATTGAAAAGGGACTCATGGTGACGGGAATTTGACGCTTGATACGAGGGATGGGGAATCGAGGGCGAATGCCTCCGGAAATCTTATCGTCCGATCCTCCGGATTATTGAGCGAATTTTCCTAGCGCCGAAAAACAAAACAGGTTTAAGTTCCCCGCCCTTCCCTCCGAACACCTCGATAGTTCTGCTTTTTTTCGTCGGTTACCTTTGCAGTCAATGGGACAAGCCATGAGCCAGGAAAAAGTCAGAGAAAAAATCCTCCTCGTTGAAGACGACGGCGAACTGATTGATATGATCAGGGATCATATCGAAGCGAGTGGCTATGAGGTCGTCACGGCGTCCAACGGCGTCGAGGGCTTGACTCGCCTTCAGGAGCACAGGATTTTCCTCATACTCTCCGACTACCGCATGCCCGAGATGGATGGCCTGGAGTTCTGCCGCGAAGTGAGGCAGACCAAAACGCAGCTTCCCTTCATCATACTGTCAGCCTATACGGACAGGGCGGCTGTTCTGAGCGGCGTACGGTCCGGCGTCACGGACTTCGCCGATAAGCCTTTGGATTATCAGAAACTCATGGAACTGATTCGCGGTTATGCCCAGAAGCGCGAAGATCAGATCAAACAGGAACGCTTTGAACTCGAAACCATACGCGCCCTTTTCATCGAAGAGGCTCACAGCATCCTCGGCACCTTGGATGAGAGCATACTCCTGATTGAAACCGACCCGAATGACAAGGCCGAGATCAATAAGGTCTTCCGCAAGATCCACACTCTGAAGGGCAGTGCCGCGGCCGTGGCTGGCGGCCAGGCGACTTCGGAGCTGGCGCACTCCTTTGAAAATGTTCTGACTGCTATCAAAGACGGGCATCTGATCCTGGATAAAGTCCTGGTGGACCTGATGCTGACCAGCAGCGATGTCCTGAAGCAATGTATCGATGCTATTGAGAGCAGCAGTGAAAGCCCGAACGTCAAGCCGCTGATCCAGCAATTCAAAGAGGTTCTGTCTGGCAAAACAGCCAAGGCCCAGCCTCTGAACCAGGAAAAACGCGCCGCCCCAAAAGCTGAGAAAAAAGAGGACGTGGACGAAGGCGTCACCGTATCGAATGAAAAGCTTGATCACTTCATGGAACTGGCCGGCGAACTGGTTGCCTTTAAAAATATCTTCTATGGCTTCGTCAAGCAGCGCGTCGCGCATCTGAGTTCCGATGATGGTCTGGAAGATATGAACAAGGCCCTTTCCAAGCTGACCGATGACCTGCAGACGCAGATCATGGACATCCGCAAAGTTTCCCTGCACAAGGCCTTCGCCAAATTCCCCCGCATGGTTCGGGGGATCGCCCAGGATCTGAAGAAAGATGTGACCTATGAAACCGAAGGGCTTGAACTCCAGGTTGATAAGACCATAGCCAAATCCCTCTCGGCCTCGCTCGTGCATGTCGTGCGGAACGCCTGCGATCATGGGATCGAATCAGTCGAGGCGCGGCGCAGCAAGGGCAAGCCCGCGGTCGGCAAGGTGCGCATGGTGGCTTCGCAGACCGGGGACATGATCACCCTGCGGGTCGAAGACGATGGCGCCGGTCTTGATCGCGATCGCATCCATGCCAAGGCCTTTTCCAAAGGACTCGTGACCCAGGACAGCTCCCGCATGAGCGATCAGGAGATTTTCGAACTGCTCTTCCTTCCCGGTTTTTCCACAGCGGAAGTCGTCTCCGATCTTTCCGGTCGCGGCGTTGGGATGGACGTCGTGAAAACCGCGGTGACTTCGCTCGGCGGCACAGCGCGTTTTGATTCCGTGAAAGGCAAGGGCACGACCTTGACCATCCAGGTGCCCGTTCCCAAGTCCATCATGGTGGAACAGTCCATTGTCGCGACATCGAGCGATATTCTGATCGCCATACCTCTGAGCTGCATCAGCGAAATCAAACCCATTCAGGACCTTGATTTCACTTATATCAAACCCTTCTGGATGATGGAGCATAACGGCAAAGCCATACCCATCACCACCTATCAGCAGCTGATCGAGCCTGAAAGCATCAATCGCCAAAGAATTGATGTCACGTCCGGCGAACTCGTGGTCGTGATCATGCATAAAGACAGCTGCATCGCCCTCCGCATTGATGAAGTGAAGGATCAGCTCGAAGCCGTGGTTCGGCCTTTCGATCGCATCACGCAGGTCATCCCGGGATTCAAAGGCACTTCGCATCTGCCGGGCGATCAGCTGGCTTATATGGTGTCATCCGAGGATTTTTTGAAACTGGTATCGCAGCATAGCAACCATCCTGTTACGTCGCAGGCGGCTTAGGAGAAAGTCATGGAATCAAAACAAGACAAGCCGAAGAACGTCCTGGCGCAAAGCGATGCGATCATTGACCGCCTGCGTGAAGTGACCCTGCAGGAATTCGAGAGGGGAACTGATGGCCTGCGGGTGATCATCAAGGAACTGACCGCTGTGCAGGCCCTGGCCACCGAAGCTGGTTTGCAGGGCCTTTTCGATTGCCTCTCTGATATCAGCACGATCCTTCAGAACTGGATCGCGGATCCGGTTTTCATCGATCAGCTGGGATCTCTGAAAGGTCTTTGGTCCGATGTGGTTTGCGAACTTTCCAATTTCTTCGTCTTCATGGATCAAGAGGATGACAACGAACTGCGGAGCCGCGTGAACTATCGCCTGGTGCAACTCGCCAAAGCCAGCGCGCAGCTCGCGCCTCTCGTGACCCCGTCGCAAGCCCCGGCTTCGGATGGCTCCTGGGGCCTCTTCGATGAGTCCGCACCCGCATCTTCACCGGCCAGGCCCCAGGCTGCTCCTGTGGCTGTCGCACCCGCGCCAGGCGAGCCTCTTCCGGCTTCTGCGGCAGCAGCAGCGCCCGTAGCTGGGAAACCTGCTTCAGCACCGGCTCCTTTACCGGCCAGCACGGAGAGTCACCTTGCGTCCCATTATCTGATCTGCATGCTGGGATCCCAGCAGTATGCCCTGCCGATTCACCAGGTCCGGGAGATTCTGGAGCAGCGCAACGAGAAAGCCCTGCCCGCGCAAAGACCCGGCATTCGTGGTCTTGTCACGGTGCGCGGCATGGTCTGCCCTGTCGTTGATGTTTCCCATGTCCTGCATGCCAAGGAAGAAAACGTCGACACCGATTCCAATAAAAAGCGCTGCATGGTCGTCTGCGAAGTGGATCGCCGCACGTTCTGCTTCAATGTGGATGATGTGAAGCAGGTGGCGTCGCTCGATGAATTCGACGAGCAGATCACGCCCCTCAGTCCGGAGAACTCGATTCAAAAAGCTATATCGCACGTTTCACATTTTCAGAATCGCTCGGTTCTGTTCGTGAAAATGCGGGAGGTGATTCCAGCATGAGTGAGGTCTTCGTTTACCCAGGTCAGCTGACAGCATGCCGGGAAGCGGCCCGGATCAAAACGATCCTGGGTTCCTGCGTAAGCGTCGCCTTCTGGGACCCGCGCACCCGCGTCGGCGGCCTTTGCCATTACCTGCTGCCCGTCCCGACCCCAGGCGCGGTGCCTTCCGCTCGCTACGGAAGCTTCGCCATACCCGAGCTTTTGGAAAAAATGGTGGAACTCGGCGCCCAGCGGGAACACATCCAGGCCAAGGTCTTTGGCGGTGGCAATGTCGTCAACCATCTGAATCGCCTGGATGGCAACATTGGGGACCGCAATATCGAAGAGGCTCACGCTCAGCTGAAAAAACTCAACATTCCTATCATCGAAACCAATACCGGCGGCAATAAAGGACGGCTTATCACCATGGATACCAGCAATTTCACAGTCGATCACCGTTTTTCGGAAGGCCCTCGCGAGGGCGACACTCTCTCGGGCGCCACCCTGGTTCGCCCACGGGAACGCATCAAGGTTTTGATCGTGGACGATTCGGCCACCGTGCGCACCCTTTTCACCAAGGCTCTTTCGCAGAGCGCCCACATTGAAGTGGTGGGCGCGGCGATAGATCCCTTCGATGCGCGGGAAAAAATCATCGCGTTGAAACCGGATGTCATCACGCTGGATATTGAAATGCCGCGGATGAATGGTGTGGCATTCCTGGAAAAACTGATGAAGCATCATCCGATGCCCGTCGTCATGGTCTCGTCGCTCGGCGCTGACGGTGAGGCGGCGCAAAAAGCGCTGGAGCTGGGCGCGGTGGAATTCGTGCAGAAGCCTTCGCAGTATGATCCGGCTCTGCTTTCCGAGCTGGGCGAGATCCTGATCCAAAAAATCGTGGCGGCCTCCACGGCCCAATTGAAAACACCGCAGGTCAGCTTGAAAGCACCAGCTGCAGCCCGTCCGATCCTGGACAGCGGCATGCCCTCGAATGCCCTGCGCTTGATCACAGTGGGTGGCAACGTAGGCTGCTCGGATCCCCTTGCGGCCATGATCCGCGGCCTCGCGTCCGATACGCCACCCGTCGTGGTTTCCGCGTCCACGATTTCCAGCTTCATTGGAACCTTCACGCAAAGACTGCAGCCGACCTGCCGGGTGGAACTGCAGATTCTGCGCCTGGAAGAAACGCCGCTTTCGATGGGGAAAGTATACTTCGCCACGGCCGACAGTCATGTCACGATTCATCGCACGCCTGCGGGCGGACTGGTCGCGCGACTGGAAAAAGGCGGGCCTTTCTTCGGTCAGAAACCTTCGTCCGAGAAACTGTTTCAATCAGCCGCCGAAGCTGCAAACGGCGCCGTATGCGGCATACTCCTGAGCAGCTTCAGCGCGGACGGCATCGCGGGCCTTCTGAAGATTCGGGAAACAGGCGGTGTCACGATCGTTCAGAATCCGGACGAGTGTTCATTCAACGCCACGCCGGCCGCCGCGATTGAAAAGGGTGCCGCGGATTACATTCTGAGCGTCACGGACATGCCGGGCTGCATCATGCAGCTGCGCAACCGGAAAGTCCTTCAGACGGGTTGAAGGCGAGCGGCCGAATTTCAACTGGCTGCAACATCGCGCTTTTGAAACTCGCGGATCAAATGCGGGGCAATATCGCCAAGGGGCAGAACCTTGTCGATGCCCCCGGCCTCCCATGCAACCTTGGGCATACCGTAGACCACCGATGTGCTTTCATCCTGGGCTATGTTATAAGATCCCGCGCGATGCATTTCCAAAAGACCCTGCGCCCCATCGCGTCCCATGCCCGTGAGCACAACCCCCACCGCATTCTTTCCCGCGTATTTCGCGACCGAACGCATCAAGACGTCCGCTGCGGGCCTGACGCCATGTTCAGGCGGATTCTGATTCAGCTTCACATAGTAGTAGGCACCGCTGCGCGTAAGCTCCATGTGATAGTTACCTGGGGCGATCAGCACGAGTCCAGGCTTCACCCGGTCCCCTTCCTCGGCCTCTTTCACTTCGAAATCGCAGATCCTGCTTAGATTCGTGGCAAATGTTCTCGTGAAAACCGGCGGCATATGCTGCACGATCACAGTGCCGGGAAGATCCGGTGGCAGGTTGCTCAGGACCACCTTCAGGGCCTCCGTGCCGCCCGTCGAGGCGGCGATGGCCAGGATCTGATGCGTGGTCTGTCCGAGGGCGCGGGTTTGAAGAGGCACTTTCGTCTTCGGCTGCGGGACCGCGCACGGCATATGGAGCTGGGCCTGGGCCACAGCCTTCACCCGGGTCACAAGTTCTTCCCGCATGCCCTGCAGCGCATCTGTCACATCAATCGCAGGCTTGGCGAGCACATCAATGGCACCGGCCTCCAAAGCCCTGAGCGCCATCTCCGATTGCTGCTTGGCGAGACTCGAAATGATGAGCGTGCGGGTCGGCATCGCGGCCATGACCTTTTCCAAAAACGTCAGACCGTCCATGCGCGGCATTTCAATATCCAGCGTCATGACATCAGGCTTCAGCTCCACGAGTTTTTCGCGGGCTACATAAGGATCAGGCGCCGAGCCTACGACTTCGATCTCGGGATCACTGCTGAGCATGCGCTGCAGTACCGAACGGATCACGGCGGAATCGTCCACGATCAGGCATCGAATACGTCGCGGCATCAGGATGCTTCCTCCAGCTTTTTGAAGACGGCTGTTTCGATCGCTTGAAGGCTCGCCACCCGCCCTGATCCGGTTTCGGAATGACCGATGAAGAGATAACCATCGGGAGCCAGGACCTGGGCCAGGTTTTCTTTCACGCGCACGACGGTCGCGCGATCAAAGTATATAAGCACATTCCGACAGAAAATGATGTCGAATTTATGCTGGAAGGGATAAGGGAATTCCACCAGATTAAAGCAGGCGAAGGTCATGAGCTGGCGCAATTCATCCCGAACCTTCCAGCGTTCGCCCTTGGCGCTCTCGCGCATCTTCACCATGTAGCGATCCCGGATGGGAATGGGCACATCGCCCAGTTCATCGGCCGCGTAGACGCCTTTCGAGGCGATTTCAAGCACGCTCTGATCTATATCACTCGCCAGGAACTTCAGCCCATGTTTCAGGGGATGAAAGCCGGCTTCCAAAAGCGTGAAGAGTATGGTGTAAGGTTCATGCCCGCGACTGGCCGCGGCACACCAAAGGCGCAGCTCGGATTTTTTCTGCAGGATGTCCTGGACGATGCGCGGCAGGACTTTGAAGTGATGGGCTTCCCGGAAAAACTCGGTCTTATTGGTGGTCAAGGCTTCGATAAAGGCCTTCTGGACTTTGACGTCACCCTTCTCCAGCCGCTGGTGAACGTCCGCATAGGATGAAAGCCCCAGCGTCCCCATGATTTTGGACAGGCGCGAGGCCATGAGGGTGAAATTTTTCGGAGTGGGCGGCATATGAATGCCCGCGTGCGCTTTCAGCCATGCGGCCAGCTTATGATAGCCTTTTTCGTCGGCACTCAGGCTCTGAAAGAATTCCCCGTGGGGAAGATTCCTCGAATCGCTCATCAACCGCCTCCAGGCGTGGAAACGTAAGTCTCTTTCCAGTATAGCGTTTACCAGAGCGGGCGTCGCAGCCATCCTCCCAATCCTCGGCATGAGGATCGCGTTTCCCTTCCTTTTTCGAAAATTCCAAAAAAGCCAAAAGATGCACCTCTTAGGTTTCTGATCCCAAGTCCGATACGGACAACGATTACATTCACTTCAGGCAAAGGGAAGACGACCATGCGCTCTGCGAGCCTCACCAGCAAGCTCTTAGGCATCGGCAGTGGGTCTTTGATCATCATGTTCCTGGCCTGCCTTTATTCTTTCCTGGAGACGTCCGCCAGCGAAGAGGACAAGATTAATCGCAACTGGTATCAGTTCGTCCACCAGATGGAATCCAAGCTGGGCGCTCAGTTCTTCGAACGCTACGGCGACGTCCAGGCCTGGGCTTTGAATAGCGTGATCCAAACCAAAAATAGCCAGGAAATCACCAAGGTCCTGAATGGTTATACGAGCATCTATGCCGTCTACGACCTGATCATGGTCGTCGATATGAATGGCCAGGTGATCGCCACCAACAGCGTCGATCCCAGGAATAATCCTCTTGATGCCCAGGCTCTGGCGGACGTCGCGAAGCAGAACTATGCGAATGCCCCCTGGTTCACGAACGTCATCAATGAACGCTTCAGCGAAGACAGCAAAAAAGGCTTCACGGGCGTCTTCGTGGAAGACATCATGCTGGATCCCATCTCGTCGGCCGCCTATCGCAAAAAGCAGATCGGCATGAGCTTTTCTACGCCTGTGCGCGATGCCAATGGAAAAATGATCGCCGTCATGACCAGCCGCAGCAGCCTCCGCTGGATCGAAGATCGCTTCGTCGACATCTATGAAGATTTGAAGAAGGACGGCATGTCCGCGACCCAATTCATCCTGCTGAACAAAAAAGGCGAACTCGTCGTCGACTATGATCCTTCCGTGCAGAATGCGGGTGATGACGTCGTCCGAGATTTCGATAGCTCCCTCTTCAAATCCAATCTGATAACCGCCAAGCATCCCGCGGCCCTGGCGGCTTCAAGGGGTGAAGAAGGAACTTTGATCGCTGCCAGTAGCCGCACGGGCGAGTTGCAGCTCAACGCTTACACATCGCTCACGGACAAGCGATTTTTGGATGATTTAGGCTGGATTCTCCTGATGCGCATCAAAGAAGATGTCGTGCTCGGTCGCATCACGGCTTCCAAACAGCGCTTCTTTTTGATCAGTGGCGTGGTGCTGGCCTTATGCCTTGTGGGTTCGGGCCTCTTTGCTCTCAGCCTGAGCCGTCGCTTGCGTCAGATCAGCGAAAATATCGAAAAGTCTGGCAGTTCGGTCGACACCGTGTCGGCTCAACTTTCGGCTGCGAGTCAGGACCTCTCTTCCGGTGCCACGCAGGTGGCTTCCTCGCTTCAGGAAACCGTATCCTCGCTGGAGGAACTGACCAGCATGGTGCGCAATAATGCTGAAAACGCAGGGGAAGCGGCATCCCTGGCCCAGAACAGCAGCCGCATTGCCAAAGACGGCGAGTCCGAAGTGCATAATCTGATCGGTGCGATAAGCGAGATCAATCAGAGCAGCAAGAAAATTGAAGAGATCATCACGGTCATCGACGATATCGCCTTCCAAACCAACCTTCTGGCCCTCAATGCCGCGGTGGAAGCGGCCCGTGCGGGCGAGCAGGGCAAGGGTTTCGCCGTCGTGGCGGAAGCTGTACGGAATCTCGCCCAGCGCAGCGGGACGGCCGCCAAGGAAATCACCGGGCTGATCCGCGACAACGTCGAGAAAATAGATCGCGGCACCAGGATCGCCGATCGCAGCGGCCAGGTTCTGCAGAGCATTCTGGCTTCCGTTCGCAAGGTGGCCGATCTGAATAACGAGATCGCCGCGGCCAGCAAGGAACAGTCGTCCGGTCTTTCCCAGATTTCCAAGGCCATGAATGAAATAGATCAGGCCACACAGCGCAACGCTGCGGCTTCGGAAGAAGTGGCCTCGTCATCGGAAGAAATGAACGCTCAGGCCACGAGTCTTCAGTCGATGGTTCATGATCTATCGAATGTGGTGACAGGAGCCCGCAGCCGGTCCGCGCCTTCCGCGAAGCACGGGCCGCCAGCCGGGCCTCGATCAGGCGACAGAAAACCTTCGAACGTCACCCAACTCAAAAGACCACCCGCGCGCCCTCTGAGCAAGGGTCCAGCAGCGACTCAAAGCGCTATGAAAACCAAATCCCATGCCGAATCCGTTATACCCTTCGGAGATGACGACGGTGATGAGCCGGCGGCCCGGATCAGCTCAACAGCAGGGTTTTAAGCTATGAATAAAGATCGCGCGCCGCACGAAGGCCAGTATCTTACGTTTACCTTGAACCAGCAGCTCTTTGGCATTCCCATCCAGGTGGTGCGCGAGATCAATCAGCTCCCTGAAATCACCCCGGTGCCCCAGGCTCCGGAAGCCGTGGCGGGCGTGATCAATCTGCGCGACAAGATGATTCCGGTCGTGGATCTCAGGCGTAAATTTGATTTGCCGGTGCAGGCTTATAGCCGGGAAACCTGTGTGATCGTCGTCGATGGCAAGCAGGGGCAGGTGGCTGCGATCGTCGATTCGGTGGCCTCGGTGCTGCCCCTTAGCCAGGCTCAGATCGAAGCCCCGCCGTCCCTTGTGCAGCAGAGTCAGTCTTCGCCCATCCTTGGTTTGGCCCGTGCGGGTCAGCAGGTCATTGTGCTTTTGAATATGGCGGTTCTGGTGGATCAGGACTTCATTGATGAGGTCACAGACCTTGACAGCTGGAAGGGACGCGTCACCGGCTGATCACTTCTTATAATACTTTTTCATGCGTGAATACTGATCGTCTTCTTCTTCATGAACCTCTTCCTCTTCCGCAGGGGGAGGCGGGGCAGGTTTGACGGCTGCGGGCCTGGCCGGAGCAGTGCCCTTGACTGTCTTTCCAGCAGGCGCGGCGGTTCCCACCTTTTTCTTGACGACCGGCTTGGGCGTGGACGCGCAGCCGATCATAATCCAGTGAAGCAGCAAGATTTTCAGTCCCATATTCATGACAAGGCTCCCCTTTGACTTTTTCGTTAGATTTGCGTGATGGCTCGGGTCAGGACATCCTGGGCCATGCGTAGGAAGGCTTCCGGGTTACGCAGGCGCACATCAAAGGGTCCTTGCAGAAGCGTGTCCAGGGTGCCGTCCAACAGCCCAAACCCCAGGACGAAAAGATGCTCCGGATCCGCGGCCGGCAGTATTTCCTGCGCGATACCCGGTTCGATGACGGAAAGAATCTGCTTTTTCAATTCCAAATATTGATCCGCAAGCCGTTGGCGGATGCCCTCGTCCAATTTCTCGGGAATGATCCGATGCCGGAGGTCACGATAAAGGCGATAGGCTTCCAGGTCACCTAGACTATATTCCAAATAGGTGCGACCCAGAAAGCGGATTTGACTGGAAATGGGTTTACTAAGATTGTTCTTGCGAAGATGCTCGCAAAGGTCCACGAGGTAGTTGATGCAGATCACGGCGAAGATATCGTCCTTGCTCTGGAAGTGACGATAGACGGTGCCCTTGGCAATGCCGACCTGCTGCACGATCAGATCCACGCTCACGCGGTCCGGCCCATGCGTCATGAAAAGATTCTTGGCGGCAGTAATGATTTCCTGCTCGCGTCTTTGAAACTCCCGATCTTTGCGCAAGGCCACTGACATCCCATACTCCGTGACTGGCGGTCATAGCATGACTATCGGTTCAGTTTATGACCGGCTCAAGGGAGTCGGAATCTTCCTCGCGCTTCTCCCGGGTTAAGCGGACGCAATTTATTTTTTCAATTTGCCAAAGGATTCAAGGAATTAGAGGGATCAATGCAGAGGCCTGCTCTGCATTAATCAAACTGATGAACTCAGCGGAAGCGGTAGAAGCGATCACTCAGGAACATGGCTTCGACATGCCCTGTAAGCTTTTGTCCCACAAAGCAATTGTTCTTCGAAAGGCTATAAAGGTCATCCTCGCTCACGGTTTCTTCGGTACGCGGGTCCACCAGCGCGGCTTTCAAAGGCAGCCCGGGTTTGATCGAGCCGAATTCGTCAGAGATCCCCAGGAATTCGGCCGGCTTTTTGGAAAAGCAGCGGACCACGTCTTTTGGCTCCAAAAGGCCCTCTTTCCAAAGCGAGAGCAGAACGCGCAGACTCGTTTCGAGTCCGGTCGTGCCGAAGGCTGCGGTCTTGAAGTTTTCTGTCTTGACCGAGGATTCATGCGGCGCATGATCGGTCGCCACGAAGTCCACCACACCGCTTTTCAAAGCCTGGCGCAGGGCTTCGCGATCCTCGGGGCTGCGCAGCGGCGGATTCATTTTGAAAGCGCTGTTGTGCTCGTCGATATCGTGCGAGCTGAACCAAAGATGATGCGGCGACACCTCGCAGGTCACCGGCAGCCCGCGACGCTTGGCATCGGCCACCAGTTCCAGGGTCTCATGCGCCGACACATGCAGGACGTGATAACGGGCCTTCGGATATTTCGCGAGCAGCTTCAGATCGCGGGCCACCATATCGGCCTCGGCCGCAGCCGGATAGGGTTTGGATCCGATCTTTTCCTGAACCGGGCCCGCCGCGAGGACTCCTCCATGTCCAGGATACTCGGCATGCTGCAAAACAGGCAGCCCTGTGACCGCACTGGCCTGAAACACGGCCTCCATCAATTCATCTTTCACGACGCCGACGCCATCATCGGTGAAGGCTTTCACGCCCCATTCGGCGAGGGCTTGATAGTCAACCGCTTCCTGACCCTTGAGGTCCCTCGTGATAGCGGCCGAAAGATAGGCGCGCACACCCGTTTGTTTTTCCGCTTCATCCAGTTCGAAGGCGGCCATCTCACAAACCTTGACCGAGTCGATCACGGGTTTGGTGTTCGGCATGCTCAAAACCGCCGCCACGCCGCCGCGCAAAGCTGCGAGCAGGCCTGTTCCTGGCGTTTCTTTTTGTTCCTGCCCTGGCACCCTTAAATGCACCTGCGGATCGACGCCGGCGGGCATCAGCACAAGTCCGCTGCCGTCGATGATCGTGACGGGGCTGGCATATTCAGCGCTGGGATGGATACTGACCACCCTGCCCTCATGCACCTCAACATCGCGGCCTTTTTCGACGCCTTCTGCTGTCCAAAGTTCGACATTTTTGATCACATAGTGGGGGTAGGCATGGTACATGGCAAATCCTTATGCGTTGGAAGGCTAACTTGCCTGGACCATAATTTTTGCACCATGTAAATTCAATCGAAAAGCTCGTTTTTGAGTGAGGAAGGACAGAGGCGAATGGCTGAACGGATCCGCATCATCACCACAGGTGGAACTATCGACAAGGTTTATTTTGACGCTCTTAGCGAGTATCAGGTGGGCGAGCCTGCCATCGTGCAGATTCTGGAGGAAGCCAACGTCGATCTGCAGTATGAACTTCAGCAAATATGCCGGAAGGACAGCCTTGATCTGACCGATGCCGACCGTGACACCATCTTCCAGGCCATCACGCAAAGTCCGGAGCGGCGCATTCTGATCACGCATGGGACGGATACCATGATCAAGACCGCCCAGCGACTCAGCTCCATCAAGGACGCCGTCATCGTCTTCACAGGATCCATGGCCCCGGCGAAGCTTCGGAATTCCGATGCCTTCTTCAACGTCGGCTGCGCGATCATCGCCGTGCAGACGCTGCCGCCGGGCACTTATATCGTGATGAATGGCCGGATAGTGGATCCGGGGAAGGCGACGAAGAATAGAAACAAACTGAGGTTTGAAGAGAGTTAAGAGATGACGGCTGTAGTCGCGCTGACGCTTGAAGCGAGTTAAGAGATGACGGCAATATTTGCGCTGACGCTTGAAGCGAGTTAAGAGATGACGGCTGTAGCTGAGCTTGAAGCGAGTCAAGAGATGACGGCTATAGTCGCGCTGAGCTTGAAGCAAGTTAAGAGACGCCGGCTGATCCGCGCGCTTACGCGATACCGGTAAGGAGCGCCAGGGTCTGCTCGGTGGGTATGCTGATTTCAATCGTGGTCCCGCGACCGGCCAGGCTGCGGATGCGGATCTGTCCACCCAGGGATTTGACCGCATTATCCAAGGCCGCGATGCCCACGCCGCGGCCTGAAAATTCGGAAACATCACTCTTGGTCGAGAAGCCCTGACGGAAAATCAGGGTCTGCACTTCCGTATCATCCATCGCCTCCAACTGCTCGGGCGTCACCAAACCTTTTTCCAGCGCGCGCACGCGAATCAGGTCCAGGTCAAGACCCCGGCCATCATCCGTGACATCGACCCGCAGATAGGCCATCTCATCATAAGCAAAGGTCAGGGTCACGCGGCCTGTTCCATCCTTGCTGCCCCGTTCCTCGGGATATTCAATACCGTGATCTATGCTATTGACCACAGCATGAATCAGGTTTTTCAAAGGATGCCGCATGCGTTCAGGATCCACCTTCAGGTCCGCGCCCTTCATTTCAAAATGCACATGCTTGCCCAAGGCTTCGGCCACTCGGGAAACGTTGGCTTCGATCGGCCCCAAAAGCTCCCGTACCGGCACCATGCGAACATCCCGCAACCAACCCTGGACCACCTGCATGGCGCTGCGGTTGATGCTGGCCTTCTGCAGATCCACTTCCAGCTTCTGCAGCGACTGGCTGCTGATTTCGTACGCTTCCTGACTCAATCCACTGTTCAGGCCGAGGATCGGTCCATTCAGCTGAATGAATTCGTCCACGGTTTGGATGATGGCCTTGATATCGAGTTTGGTCAGAACCTTTTTCTCTTCGATCTCATGAATGAAACTGGCGATCGGCTCCAAGCCATAGAGCGCGAAGTTGCCCTTCAGCGTATGCAAAACGAGGGCGACGTCCTTCTGCTTTTGCTCTTCGATCAGATCCATGCAGCTGCCGAGGGATTCCAAAGAATCTTTCAGGAACGCCCGGAAACTGGTCTTCTCGCTGATGATCTTCAGAAGGGAGCGATTCTTGCTCGATTCCTGCTCGGCTTTGACCAGCTGCGAAGCGTCGGATATGGAAAGAAGCAGCGACTCCGGCTTGCCGAGGCTGTTGCGAACGAGCGAACCCTGCAGGGCCACGACCTTGCGCCCCAGGGTATAACGATTGGGGATCTGGGCCAGCGCCACGTCTTCGGGCAGGGAGTCCTCGAACGCCTGCTTCAAGGACAGTTCCAAAAGCCCCCGTTCGCGGGGTGAAAGGTCGAAGAGTTCGGCAAAGGACACCCGCGGCGCCACCTGGGGACCGAGGATTTCCCAGCAGGATCGCGTGAAGCCTTCCTGCACTAAATAATCCTGATCAATCATCAAAAAGCCGCTGCGGACGTTATCCAGGATCGTCCGGATGGTCTGGGTCCTTTCGATGACCTTCAGCTCCAGGTCATCGTTCAGGGTGCGGATTTCTTTTTCGGCGATGCTCACCTGTTCAAAGGCCTTGGCAAAGCGCCGGGAAAGGATCACGGATTGGAAGAAGACAAAGCAGAAGAGCCCCAGGGCCACCATGTCGAAGCTATTGATCAAACGGTTCGCCAGGAGTATGTCGTTGATCACCGCTCCAAAGAGCACGATGAAGCCCAGGACGAAAATCCCTGCCCCCTCACGGCGCCGTTTGACAGCCAGAGCCAGGGAATAAAGGACAACGAAACCGGCCGTCACGATCAAAAGCTGATAGGGCTTCAGAAGGGTATGGTGCACCTTGCTCGTGAAGAAGGCGATCAGGAGGGTATAAGCGATGCTGGCCGAGATCACGATCACAGTCAAAAATTTCGGAACTTCCTTGGGGAAAAGGTTCGCCAGGAAGCTATAGAAGAAGATCACGCCCATGCTGAAGCCGAGCATCTCGATCCGATGCCCCCAGTTGCCGTTCATCGGGCCGAAGAGTTCCGCCCAAACAGCCAAAAAACCGTCCGACATCACCAGGGAGCGGATGGCCACGATCAAACAGAAGATGGCGAAGTTGCGAGCGGCCGGCTCGCTCCGCCGGATCAGAAAGAGAGCGAAGTGATAGAAGCTCATGACGATCGCCGCGCCGACCAGGAAGAAATCCGCGATCAACCTCGTCCTTTGCTTGATCTCATAGATTTTCTTTTCAGTCACGATCAGAGGGCGATGCAGGCCCATGAAGTTCGTATCATAATTGGCCATTTGCACGATGATTTCGTTGCCTTCGGGCCGCGGCTGAAGATCGATGCGGATCGGCATATAGACTTCCTGCACCTCATCGGGATCAGCACTGACCCGACCGTGCTCATAAGCCAGCCGCCCGTCGATCCAGATCTTCGCCGGCACCAGCATCTTCATCATATTTAAGACCAGAGGCTGGGGCGAGGGAGGCAGGATCACGCGACTGCGGAATGTCGCATAGCCGAATTTTTCAAGATTGCCCTGCACCATCACGCCTTCCAGCTTTTGGAAGACGCTCTGATTGAGGACTCCGTTCAGGAGGCCCTTGCCCGATTGCAGATCCTCGGGGCTCAGGAACTGATGCCAGTAAACCTCCCAGTCGGGAGCGATCACGAGGCCCTGCTCATAGCTCACCTCTGCATCCCGCAGATCGAGAGTGGGCACACCCGTCTGGGCCCATGCGGCCTTGAGGCTGGAGAACAAGATCCCCAGACTGAAGGCAATTCTCACGATTATGCGGCAAGGCACCAAATGAATTTCCTACTTCCTTTGACTGCAGTGCGAATTTCTCCTTGGCTGATCGGTGCCTTGAAAAAAAAATTAATGGGTGTTGCTCATCCGCGCGGCAGAGGAAAATTTCGCCCAGCCCACGAATCAGAATCAATTTCCTGTTACAATGACTATGTGGTTAGAAATGCCGTATGTTCTGCGCTCGCGAACGTTGATAACGAGGGACACTCATGAGCAAAAAGGTGATGATTGTCGATGATTCCAAAACCGCACGTCGCGAAATCGTGCGACTCGTGCATAATTTGGGATTAATGGCCTTCGAAGCGGAAAACGGCCGTTACGGGCTGGAGCTGGTGCGGAACAGAACGGATATTGGTCTCATCTTCTGCGACATCAATATGCCCGAAATGAATGGATTGGAATTCCTGGAGGCTTTGCGCAAGGAAGCCAATCACAAGGATACGCCGGTGATCATGCTCACCAGCGAAGCCGCCGAAGACGTTCTGAACAAGGCCAAGGAGTTTGGCATCAAGGGTTGGATCCTGAAGCCCGCCCAGCCGAATTCGGTGAAATCACTTTTGGAAAAATTTTGCGCCTGAGCATGGGAGTCCTGGCGGATGAGCGACTTGGAAACGAAGCTTGCTGAAATTCTGAACATTCGTTTTGTGGAACTGTTTCAAATCGCCCTGAAAAAGCCCCTCCGTCCAGCGCTCTGTGCGCAGGATCAGGTCCCTTTCGCAAACCCGATCTTTCATGCTACCATCGGATTGACAGGTGATGGGATCGAAGGTCAGCTCGTGGTGATGGCGGACAAGAAGTTTCTTCATGAGACACATCCCGAACGCCGCTACGGTGGAGTTCTGGATAACGGCGATTATCTGGATTGGGTTGCTGAAATCAGCAATCGAACGCTGGCTGGCAGCAAGGCCCACATTCAGGCTCTCGGTTACACATTGCGACTGGAGCAACCTGTGGCCAAGCAGACCCCGGCGGCGCCCGTCTCTGCCGACGCTCGCGAACTGGTGCAGATCCTGGAAAGCGATGGCTTTCACGCTGTTCTGAGTCTTCGCATCAAAAAGCTTGAAGCCAGGGCTCCAAAGGCCAGTTGAATCCGTGTTAGAAGAAGGATGACGCCTCATGGGTGACAGCAAGACCACAGCATTGGTGAAGGAAGGGGTGCGCACGGCGTCCGTGCATCGGCTCTTCGGGCCTGGATTCGCACTCCCCGAAATGCTGCCGCCTCCGGCCACGGTATCCGATATTGATGAGACCTGGCTCGTGAAGATCGTCGTCAGCTCGGAGCCGATTCGCATTCAATTCAAGGTCTACTACACCGTGGATCTCGCCAAGGCTCTCTATTTCTATAAGCACCCCGGAACCAAGGAATTGCCTGCGCGGATTTTTCACGACTTTATCCGTGAATTCTGCAATCTGACCGCCGGCGCGATCAAGGTGTGGCTGGCGGATCTGGTCGCGGTGATGAAGACCGACGATCTGATCGTGAACCTGCCCGACCAGAAGCCCGCGATGGTCGAGATGCCGCCTTTCGGCAAGACCGATACCGACGACCAGCTCTACGATGTCTGGGTATTCAAAGCGGAAAACCTGGAGCTTCTTTGCGCGACGGAAATCCAGGTCTTTGATTGGGCCCAGGTGGCCAATATTCAGCCGAATGTTCATCCCGCCGAAGACAGCGGGAGTGACGAGATCGAATTTTTATAAGCCTTGGCGGGTCAAAGCCAGGGCGATCCAGCCCCGTTCCACGATGCGCTGCGCTTCCTTCATGCCCAAAGCCGCCGCTGCGCGGAGGATCGGCTCCACATTCGCTTCATGAAAACCAGCCAGAAGCAAAAGTCCACCCGCTTTCAAACGCTGCTGCAAAGCCGGCAGGAGATGGGTCAGCGTGGGCGGCAGAATATTGCACGCAATCGTCTCAAAGACTTCATCCGCGGGTGGCAGGCTGCCTTCGATCAAAGGAAAAGGCACGGCATTCAAACTTTGATTGCGCCGCGCCACGGCCAAAGCCTCAGGCTCGATGTCAGTTCCCATGAGGTCCGCATATCCCAGATAATGCGCAACCAAAGCCAGCACGCCCGTGCCGGTTCCCACATCCAAAAAGCGGGAACCCGGCGCAGGCTTCGCGCATACTTTTTCCATGAGCCTGACCATGGCCTGGGTGGTCGCATGCTGCCCCGATCCAAAGACCAGCCCGCTTTCCAAACGTATGCGCTGACGTGAACCCGGATCCTGTTTCGCCTGATGGTCGCTGATGAAAAAGCGTTCCGTCGTCAAAGCCTCAAAGGCCGGCTCCCACGCCGTCTGCCAGATCGCATCAGCAATCCGCCGCCATTGAATATCGAGCTGCTGGCCAAATTGCGCCTTCAAGTCCGACACGAGCTGCAGCATGACGCTTTCGTCATAACTGTAGATCACCAGAGGCAGTTCCAGCGCGCCTCGCTCAAAGGCGTCCACCCAGGCCTGTTCTTCGCCATCATCCGCGTCCAGCTGATCACAGCTGCCTTCGATATAATCGGTGAAACCGAGTTCCTCCAGCCGGGCCACCAGGGCTTCGCGGCACCCTTGTGGCGTCAATGTGAGTTCGATGACTTCCATTTTGTATGAGCCTCCGTTGGGCTGGCCAGCGTACGGCGACAGGCGTCTTCTTGTCCAGATGGAAAGCTGACGTTCCGTTCACTCACCGCATATTTTCCGCATTTCCCGTCGCCGGGCCTGGTCTTTTGAGCTACTATGAGCGCTGCTCAAGGGGCTGGCAGCTGACCCGCTGCAACCAGCGGGCCCCCTATCATTAATTTTGGAGTCGTACCTATGAGTTCTGGATTGTTGGTATCAGTTCTAATCGGTGGCCTCGGCATCGGCGGCGCTGTGGGTTACATGGCAGGCGCCACTACGAAGAAAGCCGGCGCACCAGCTGCGACAAGCAGCGCGGCACCTGCGCAAAACACCGCATGGTTCAGCTATGACGGCCAAACCTATGATACCGCGTCGCTGCCTTCGCAAGTGCAGACCGCGATCTATCAAGCCGATATGGAAGCCCACAATCAAAAGCTCGGCATGATCCGCGAGTTCGCCATGCGCATCGCTCTTTCGAAGGAGCAAGGCAAATTCACGACTCTCGATAAACTGCCCCAGCTCGATACTCTCCTGACCTTCACGCCTCCAACCGATGCGCAGGCCAAGGAATTCTATGAGCAGAACAAAGATAAAGTGCAGGGCATGAGCTATGAGCAGATCGCCCCACGCATCAAGGAATTCATGGCTCAGCAGGGCAAGATGCAGACCTTTCAAAAAGAATGGGATCGCTTGACCAAGTCGGGCAAGCTGAAGATCCTCGCCCAGGAGCCAGGTTCGCCGAACGTGAGCATCCCTGTGGAAATGTTCCCCTCTCGCGGCGACGGCAAGGACGTGCTGGTCGAAGTCTCCGACTACCTCTGCCCCCACTGTGCTGAAGTGCAGCCTGAAATCAAAAAGCTCGAAGAGAAGCTGAAAGGCAAGCTCAAGTTCGTCCAGGTGAACTTCTCTCTGCGTCCTACTCAGCTGAGCGGCGCGATCGCCGAAGGCGCTTTCTGTGCAAGCAAGCAGAGCACGGAAGGCTTCTGGAAATATCATGATGTGGCCTTCAGCAAGCCCGTCGGCAGCATGAACGATTCCTACGATGTGGCGAAAGTGAAGCCCATCGCCGAAGGCGCAGGTCTGAACGTGGCGGACTGGGAAGCCTGCATGAAGACTCAGGAGCCCAAGGATTTTGTGAAGAAGACAGCTGAGATCGTCAATGGCCTCGGCGTGACCGGAACACCGACCTTCTTCCTGAACAATCAGCGCGTGAATATCCATAGCCCCGGTGAGCTATCTTCCCTCGTGGAAAGCAAGCTGGCTGGTTGATCGCATGAGTCCCCGCTCCTTCAGCTGGAGCGGGACCCCTCTTTCAGGTTAAACTTCCTTGCAGCGAGGATGGTGAACGCCGAAAGAGAGTCACTCCGTGAAAAGATGGATAGCATTCTGGCAACAGGCCTCAGGCTATGGATGCCAACCGGCAATGGCGCTCCCGGAGCGCAAGCGGATCCGTCTCACCAATCAGTCCTCCCTTGTTCTCACGCTCCTGATCGCTCTTTACGCCCTGGTCTTCGGCCTCTACGGTCCTGCGCCTCTCGGCCTCATCACCTGGGGTGTCGCCCTTCTCTTTGCAACCATTCCCGCCTTGAATAAAATCAGCCGCGGCGCGGTCGCTGTACGCTATGGCTTTCTCCTGCTCAGCTTCATCAGCATCTTCATCTATAGCCTTCTGGTCGGCAAAGAGAGCGGCATTCATCTTTTTTTCATTTCCGCGATCGCCACGCCCTTCATCGTCCTGGACATGCGGCGACCCTTTCTGATCTTCGTCTTCTGCATGATTCCCTTGCTGCTGATTTTTACGTTGGAGCTTTTTCTTTATGACCTTGTGCAGCCCCTCGCCTTCTCCCGACGCACGCAGAGGCTGATTTACCTGATGATGCTGCCCTCGGCGGCTATGACGACGTTTCTTTATTCGGGCTATTTCTATCTGATCAATCAGATCAGTGAAAAAGAGCTGCACGCCAGCATCCAGGATCTTTCTCACAGCAAAAAACTGATCGAAGACCAGCAGCTGCAGCTGGCCACGGCCTCGCGCCTTTCCGCCATCGGTGAACTCTCGGGCAGCATCGCCCATGAAGTCAATAATCCTTTATCCATCATTCTGGGCTATACGGAACTTATTACGAAGCTTCTGCGCATGGAACCACTGGATCGGGAGCGCATCCTTCAGACCTGCGATAAAATTCTGAAGACCGTCAGTCGCATCAATAGAATCGTGGTGGGTCTGCGTAAACTCTCGCGCGAAGGACAGGATGATCCTTTGGAAAGAGCCAATCTGAAAGAGGTTATCGAAGACGCCCTCTCCGTCTGCACAGAAAGCCTGGCTCAACTCGATATCGAGCTGCGGGTGCATCTGCCCGAGGAGCCCTGCCTTTGCCTCTGCCGTCCCCTGCAGATCTCGCAGGTGCTCCTGAATCTGATTCAAAATGCCAAGGACGCCGTCCAGGGTCTCAGCACGCGCTGGATTGAAATTGAAATCAAAGGGGAAGGTACCTGGTTCAGGATACTGGTGAAGGACAGCGGCGTGATTCGGGATCCGGAGATTCTTTCCCGCATTGGCCAGCCTTTTTTCACGACCAAGCCGCCGGGCATCGGCACGGGCCTCGGGCTCAGTATTTCACGAAAAATCATGGCGGCGCATGGGGGCCGTATCGAACTGGATAAAGAGGCCAGCTCCACGACCTTTGTCATGCAGCTGCCTCGCGAGGCGCAAACTTCCTAAGGTTCCTTATTCCAGTGCAGCCGCTGGATTCGAGTAAAGGAAAAGGTTCGGCGATGCGGTACCCGGATTTTTCACGATATTGGGCGTCGCATTCTTTTTCACCAGAGCATCAATCTGGGCTGGTGTCGCCCGCGGATTTTCTTCCAGATAAAGCGCCACGACGCCCGCTACGTGCGGGGATGCCATCGAGGTTCCGCTGATCGTGCTGGTGGCTGTATCATTGCTTCGCCAGGCGCTGGTGATGCTGGAACCTGGAGCAAAGATGTCCACGCACCTGCCGAAGTTCGAATAGGACGCGCGATTATCGGTCCGGGTCGTGGCCCCTACGGTGATGGCCTCGGGAACGTTCGAAGGGGACACATTGCAGGCGTTCTGATTTTCGTTGCCGGCGGCGACCACGAAGACCACCCCGGATTTCACGGCAGCCTGCACGGCTTCATCCAAAGACTGCGACTTGTCTCCGCCGAGGCTCATGTTGGCCACGGCAGGCTTGTTGGCATTTTTCGCGACCCAATCTATTCCGGCGATCACGCCCGCGTCATCACCGCTGCCGTCGCAGCCCAGCACGCGAACGCCGTGAACCGTCACGTTTTTCGCCACACCATAGGTCGTGCCGCCGATCGTTCCGGATACGTGCGTGCCGTGGCCATTGCAATCATTCGTGCCGTTGCCATCATTGATCGACGAAAAGCCCTGACCGACCCGGCCCTTGAATTCGCTGTGGGTCGTGCGCGTGCCTGTATCAATAATATAGGCATGAACGCCCTGCCCGGTGCTGGTGTAATTATAAGTCCGGTCCAAGCCACTGCGGGCATCCACACGATCCAGACCCCAGGTCGCCGAGGCCTGCACGGCATTGATGCGAACGATCCTGTTGACTTCCACCCGCTCGACATTGGGATCCTGAAGAAGGGCTTCGATCTGGTCATCCTGGGCCTTGATCGAGAATCCCGGGAAAACATGGGTATACTGCTGAAGCACCTTGATCCCATAATTCATCTGCAGGCGATCGGCTTCCTGCAGAACGTAATCCGCGGAACTCACGCTGTCGCGATTCGCATCACTTTTCAATTTCACGATGTAATGATCTGGTATGCGGTTTGGATTATCAGGATCAAGAAGCGTAGTCGCAAGGAGACTGCTACTGACCAATGCACTGACGACAGCGGCACACAGAACGAAAGCACGCATGCGGACCTCCAAAGTGGATCGTTTGCAAAGCTCTTCTCATATTTATTGACTGTGACTATAACGCAATATGCACACCCTGGGTCAAGTGAGAGTTATTCCAGGCATAAGCCACCGGCCTTTGCTTAACAGTCCTTGCGCAAAAATTTCCTTACCGCAGGAAAGAAAGGCAAGCTGGGATCATCTCCACGGGTCGAACTGTGAGAAGGTTTAATCGTTTCCTCAAGACTCGATTTTCCCAGCTGCTTTCCACGGCATTAAATGTCATAGGAGTCAGCTGACGAAAGGAGATGTAATGATGGGCACAGGTTGCACATCGTCGTGAAGCTGTCACCTTGGGGTGTGAATGATTAAAGGTAGAGGAAGAAAAGCCATGGCCGCACGAACCTTCCTGAGCTTCATCCTGGGCCTTCAGTTAACCCTGAGCACCGCCGCCACGGCTTTGACCGCCAAGCAATCAGGTCGCGTCCTGGACCTTCCTCCGCGCCCCAAGACTGCGCTGACCGGTTCAGCCTTTCTGAATAAAATCAAAAATCTGGCACCTGCGAAACGCGAGAAAGCCATCGTTTCAGAAATTCTCAAGGGCAATATCCCGAACTTTCAGCGCTTTCTTTATCCTGTGGAACGCCGTCTGACGAGCGGTCCCTATCGCGGGCAAATCTTACGTTTTTGGGCTGTTCCGGATTATTTGGCCATCGGCTCGGATCGTGATTACGTGCGCGTTCCTCTCAATATGTATAGTGTGAAAGCCCTGGCCCAGAAACTCGATCTCAGCCTTCCCACGGCAAAGATGGTCGATGACATCTATGCCCAGGCGAAAGTAAAGCTGAAGCCGGTTCCGCTGCCTGCGAACAAAGCCATCACAAGTGCGGGCAACATACTGAAGCATAATAGTCTTGTTCAGAATCAATTGAGTCACAGCGCCTGGCGTCCTGGAATTCTGCTCGCAGGTCATAAAAAAGATGTGGTGCAGAGCCGCCGCCTGACGAAAAAACCCGGAGCGATTGCGATCTACGGCTGGCATCAGAAAAACGCGACTCCGATCCAACCTCTTTCCACTGTTCATAGCGCAGACTACGCAGACTACAGCCACGGCATCCGCCTCGTCTCGAATGCCGTCGAGATTGGAACAAGGACTCTTGATCTGCGGGATGTGTTGAGTCAGAGCCCAACGGCTTCGCTTCTGAGTGATGAAGGCGTGATTCCCCAGCCGTACCATATCTCGACCCGTTCGACCATGCCGGTCGCGGCGCATTGAAGGCAGCTTCGTTGGTCTCTCACTGCCGACTCTCCCGGGAGCGGCACACTGCTTATCACACGATATCTTTTCAGCGGAAATTTACGGCGGAAACGCCAAGGGTAGGATCAGTAGGGAGCGGATCGCCGGCGGCTAAGGCACGGCATCCGCTTCTGCTTTTGCAGCCCCAAAAAAGGCATCAGTGGTGGTGACCACCGACTCCATGAACGTGACCATGAGCCAGTTCTTCCTGAGTCGCGGTTCTGACGTCAACAACAGCCACGTCAAAGTTAAGGGTTTTGCCAGCCAGCGGATGGTTCGCATCCACAGTGACTTCTTTATCAGTCAATTTAACAACGGTCACAACCATGACTTCGTCGTCAGTCTGAGCCTGAAGCTGCATGCCAGGACGGAGGTCCTTGATGCCCGAGAACTGTGTGCGGGGCACAACTTCAACCAGAGCCTCGTCTCTTTCACCGTAGCCTTCTTCAGGTTTCACGCGAACCTGGAAGGAGTCGCCCTTCTTCTTGCCGATGAAGGCGCGCTCAAGACCAGGAATGATGTTACCCATGCCCAAAATAAAAGCCAATGGGTCCTGGCCAGCGGACGTATCGATCAAATTGCCCTCGTCGTCTTTGACGGTATAATCCATGAGAACGACTGAATTTTGTCCTGCGATCATAAGTATCCTCTACGCTAAAGAGCACAAGTCACTACCCTAGCACAGAAACTTTAAAACGCGAAAGCAAGAAACAGGGGACCGCGCGCGAGGAGCCACAGGATTCCTGCGCCTAAGGCAATGACGTAGCTCGTGCGATCGCGGAGCGCGAAGACAAGTGGATCAGTCGTCATCTGGCCTCGATAAGCCATCAGCCAGAGGCGACTCAACCAGTAGAGGAGTATGGGGCAGAGAGTCCACAAAGCTTCCGGGTAACGCAGCTGAACTGCGACCCGATTATCGTTCAAATAAAGTGCAAGAACCAGCACCGAAAGGTAGCTGCTCGCTACGCCGAAACTAAGCAGCAGCGGCAGATCCGTGACCATATAGCCGCGACGTTTATTCTTCTTCTCCTGATTCTGTTCCATCAGAATAAGTTCCGAGCAGCGCTTGAGTGTCGCGAGAGACAGAAAAAAGAAAAGGGCGAAGGTCATGAACCATTCGGTGATGATGGTTTCCGTCGCGACGCCGCCAGCCAGGACTCGCCATGTGTAAAGCAGGGCGAGCACAATGATATCGGCGATCGCAATTTGCTTCAGCTTCAATGAATAAAGACAGGTCATCGCAAAGTATCCCAGGACGACCAGAAAGTAATTGAACGAGACATAAAGCCCAAGGCCAAGGCCGCCCATAAGCAGCAGTGGGGCCAGGGTCCAGCCGGTGATGATGGACAAGGTCCCAGCGGCAAAGGGGCGTTTGCGGTTATCCGGGTGACGCCGATCCGCTTCAATATCCAAAAGATCATTCAGGATATAGACCGACGATGCGATCGCGGAAAAGGATGCGAAGGCCAGAAGGCAGAAGGCCCAGCTGCGCATTTCAAAATAATGGTGCGAAAGGAGCGTCGGCAAAAATATGAGCATGTTCTTGGACCACTGATGCACGCGCAAGGCCTTCAGATAAACCTTAAGACGCGGCGGACCAAAGCGGAACTCACGCGACACCGGCACGACGGCTTTGACTTCGCGCGAGAAAGCCTCGCTGTGACTCACGAGCCAACCCGAGGACGACTGCCGCCACACGGCCTTGTCCACGCGGCTGTTCCCCGCATAATCAAAGCCTTTGACGCCGAAACGCTCCACCATCAGCTGGGCCTTGGCCGAGCCGGTCAGATTCAGATTCGCGCTCGATCCGTGCGCCTCCGCGAAAATCCCCAGGTGATCGGCGACTTTCTGCGCGAAATCCTGATGCGCGCCAGTGGCTAGAATCAGGCGGCGCCCGCGCTTTTCTTCGATGCGCAGCGCTTCGAGGATTTCCATGTTATAAGGCAGGCGCGCGATGTCGCTATCGTTACGGGCGTAGACCCGTTCCTTGAAATAAGGCAGCCCTTTCAAAAGCCAGAGCGGCATGCGAAAGAGATCGGAAAATTTGCGGCGCACGACCGCGCACATGGATTCGAGCAGGGAATCGGATTGCAGAAGGGTCCCATCCAGATCCACCACCAGTGGTCTTTTTTCTTCTTTGCTCACGGGCTGGGGCTGAGGATGCATCATTTCTTCTTCTCGGTGAAATAGAAGAAATCGCGGTTATCAGGATATCCGATATACCGTGGCACATTCCCCTTGAAGCGTTCGTCCAGGACCTTCATGCCCTTCACAAGGTGCTGAGGCGCCGGCTCCTTGCTCTTGTTGCTCGAATAAAGACTCATATAGGTGTGCTCCAGCGCATTCATGTCGAGGTGCATCGCATAGGTGCAGCCATAGGACTGGAACACGCGGGCCATGCCGGCTGGCGTCATGCTCGAAAAGTATCCATAGATCAGAAAGCGGCGGCCTTTGTTTTCGGCCTCGCAGACACCCGCCCGCAGCGAGCGGAATTTCTTGTCCTGCGAACCCGACCAGTTGCCGAGGGTCCAGTTGCTGACCCAACGCCCCGGAACTGCCTGCTGAGTCAGCTCATTCCAGTCAATGATGGGCACACCGTTCTGCCGAACATGCTTCATGCTGGAAAGATTCAAAGAGTCCTGATCGGTCCAGGTCTTCATATCCACGCGTCCATCTTTATAGACGATGAGCGTGGCCAGATCAGGAACGATGCTGCTGAGCACGGTGCCGTTTTCCATGAAGCCATAGTGCGAACCCTGGTTTTTCCTTGCGAGTTCACCCCAGCGGAAGGCCCCATGATCGCGTTTGAAACCACCTGTGAAAATGCCCACCACACGGTCGGAGAGATAAGGCGGGATAAGCCCCGTGCTGGTGAGGGGATTCAAATCATCAAAGCCATCCGGGCCTTTGGAAAGCGGATT